>JACMMD010000808.1 GCA_014379235.1 Anaerolineae bacterium | reverse complement strand
TCAGAATTAAAATCCAGTCGTGCTGGTCATGAGCTGGCAGATTCAGGCTAACCCAGCGACTTACGCATGATCGCCTGTGTCACGGAGAAACCCTGATCGGTATAGACCGACTGCGCCCGCTCATTGCTGGCGGTGACGTAAAGCTGTACACGAGACAGTCCTTGAACTTCCGCCCACTGATAGGCTTGGTCAAGCAAGCGCTGGGCAATGCCCATGCCGCGGTGGCTGGGGGCAACATAGAGCGCCTCGACTTCGACCCACTGGCGATAACGGAACATCGGTGAGTCGGTGTGAATGGCGACGATCAAGAGGCCCACCGCACAATTGCCTTCCTTGACCAATAGATATAAGTGATCAGGATGGTGCGCTGTTTCACGAAATTCACGACACAGCAGATTTTCCCAGCCATCGGCGAGCGTGAAATGGGCATCCAGCGAGGCGTTGTAGCTATGCAGCGCCCCGAAGAGGTCAATGACTGACTCGCAGTCATTCAGTTGAGCCGCCACAATGCAAAGATCATCGGCAGCCCAGGTGAAACTTACGGGCATTGTGATTGGGTGGGCAAGCATTTGTGTCATGATTTTCTCCTCAACGGTCGCGTTTCTGGGCTGCAAGTTCATCTTGCAGGTCTCGTAATCAACTTCCTCTATTGAAGCAGTAACCGATTGTCCGTAGGTATCCTTTGTGGACTACAATAGGGGAGACAAAAAGGGATACAAATAGGGATGAGCGAGACACTTTTCTTTGGGAAATGGATAGCCCAGCGCCGCAAAACGTTGGATATGACCCAGCGTGAACTGGCGGCACAAACCAACTGCACGCTGGCTACGATCAAGAAGATCGAACAGGACGAACGCCGTCCGTCACGCGAATTGGCGGAAGGGATG
This sequence comes from Anaerolineae bacterium, assembly GCA_014379235.1. Lineage (GTDB taxonomy): Bacteria > Chloroflexota > Anaerolineae > Aggregatilineales > Phototrophicaceae > JACMMD01. The sequence goes on along the minus strand of JACMMD010000808.1, from coordinate 2,346 downwards.
GCGAGTGCGCTTCGTATCCCCGCTGACAAGATCGCAATGTTTGTGGAGTGCGCGCGCGGCTTACGCTCAGTGGACGTTCTGGTTTCGATTGGGGTTGGATGGGGAGCGGAGAAAAATGAGGCGCGGACAGCGATTATTCCGGTTGTGCTTCTGCCGTCACAGTCGACACCTTTCATCGGACGCGAGGCAGAACTCAGCCAAATTGCAGCTTATCTGGACGACGCAACTTGCCGCCTGTTGACACTCGTTGGCCCTGGCGGTATCGGCAAGACGCGGCTGGCTTATCAGGCAGCCGCAGCAAGTACGAACGGTTTTCGTTCTGGTGTTTACGCGGTGCCACTTGCTGGTGTCAGCACAGCGGATGCCCTGCTCCCAGCGATTGCTGAACGCTTGAAATTTACGTTTCAGAGTGGCGATCCCAAAGCCCAGCTTCTCCATTTCCTGCATCAAAAACGGCTGCTGCTGATACTGGATAACCTGGAACATCTGCTGGATGGCGTTGGCTTACTTTCGGAGATTTTGCAGGTAGCGCCCGGTGTGAAAATTCTGGCAACCTCGCGCGAACGCCTGAACCTGAGCGCAGAATGGCTGTTTCCAGTGGACGGCTTGCTGTTTCCGACGGATGCGGATCAAAAAGATCAGGCGGGGTTTAGTGCCGTGCAGCTTTTTGAGGGCTGTGCGCGCCGTGCGCTGCCCAGTTTTCACCTCGCAGACCAACTGAGCGCGACAATTCACGTTTGCCAACTGCTTGAGGGAATGCCGCTGGCGATTGAACTGGCGGCAAGCTGGGCGCGCCAGATGTCGTGCGAGCAAATCGCCGAGCAAATCCAGCGCGATTTGAACTTTTTGTCTGCCGGACGACGCGATGTGCCAGAGCGTCATCGTAGTATTGGCGCATTGTTTGACCATTCTTGGCGTTTGCTCTCGATTGAAGAGCAGGCTGTGCTGATGAAGCTGTCGGTCTTTCGCGGCGGGTTCGAGCTGGAGGCGGCACAGGCGGTGGCTGGCGCAAGGTTGATGTTGCTCTCGGCACTAGAGGATAAATCGTTGGTACAGGGGAGTCCATCTGGGCGCTACAACTTGCACGAATTGATTCGCCAGTACGCCGAAAGCCGATTGAATGAAGCGGGAAAATCGGCTGAAACCCAGCATCGCCATCTGGATTACTATATAAATTGGGTAGAAACAGCGGAAAACCAGCTCCATACGGGTGAGCAAATCAATACGGCACGGCGCATCAAAATCGAGTACAACAACTTGCGGGCGGCGCTTGCCAGGGCGTTCGACGGAGGTGATCCTGAAAAAGGGTTGCGCGTGACCAATGCGCTGTGGTTTTACTGGTTCCGGTGGAGCGGAAATTGGGTTGAGGGGTTCAAGTGGACGGAACTCGGCTTAAACCAGACCGAAGGCATCACGCCGGCACGGGCAGACGCCTATGGCTATGCGGGCACCTTTGCAGCGCAGACGGGAAATCTGCGCACAGCAATCGATTACATGCAGCGGGGCTTTGAACTCTCGCAGGCATTGGGTCTGGCGCACGGGATTGCTCGCTACGCTATGGGGATATCTTTTCGCATACAGGATTATGCACAGGTCGCTGCAAAATTTGAGGAAGCCATCGTGCTATTACGCGAATCGGGTCCGCGCTTTATGCTGTCGACGGCTTTGTTTTTGTATGGTGACCGGGCACGGGTGCAAGGCGACCTTGACCGTGCGCAGTCCCTCTACGAAGAAAGTTTAATAATCGCGCGTGCAGAGCAAGATTTTCAGATGATGACGGCACCTCTGGCAAAACTGGGGCGTTTGGCTGCGCTCAAAGGCGATTATCAGCAGGCGCATCATTTCTACGCTGAAGGCATGGAATTGGCGCGCCAGCTCGATGTTACGATAGTCATCGCGGAATACAGCCTCTTTTTAGGGGCGATGGCGGTTTATCAGGGTGACCACGAATCCGCCAAGCGTCATCTGAATGAAGCGCTTGCCGTGCGGGAAGAATTAGCCGACAGCGGCGGAATAATTCAAGTGACTTATTTCCTGGCGGAATTGGAGTTGCATCTTGCGGAATTTAACGACACGATACGGTTGCTCGTTGAGAGCATCACCATGACCCTCCGTGATACCGAATGGCAGCAGAACTTCACCAATCACGAATTCAACACCGAAAGGCTGATCATCGCGGGCAAGCTAGCGTGGGCGCTAGGCGATTATGCTCAAGCAGGATGGTTGCTGGGCGCGGGGGAAGCGATACGGATGCAGTCTAATTATTTGTTGGATGCTCTGGCACGCGGTGAGTACGAAAATGCCGTTCATGAAGTCAGGACAGCGTTGGGGAACGAAGCTTTCGAT
>JACMMD010000807.1 GCA_014379235.1 Anaerolineae bacterium | reverse complement strand
TGTTGCCGATGACGTACACATAGCGCCCAAATGACGTATATTGCAGCACAACCACCGCGATGGCGAGGAAAACAAAAAATATAATCAGTGCGAGTGGAACTGCTCCAACGAGCGGTTGTTGTCCAAGATGATCAAACCATTCGGGAAAGTCGCCAATCGAGCGATCTTCGATCAGAATACGGGCAATCCCTCGATAGCCGATCAAGCCCGCAAGCGTGACCGCCAATGAAGGCAGTCCAACGTAGGCGATCCAGAATCCATTAAACGCGCCGGCCACAAGCCCTGCCAGCAGCGCCACCGCTATTGCGATGGGCACAGACGCGCCAGCCTCATATAAAGCCGCCAAAACACAAGCTGACAGTCCCATAACTGACGCGACAGATAAGTCAATTTCGCCGTTAATGATGACGAACGTCATGATGAGCGCGACAATAATCTTTTCGCTGTGAAGCTGAAACAAGTTGACGATATTACCAACACTCGCATACACAGGCGACTGGCTCACGTTGATGACAATCGTCACCAGCAAAATCACCAGCAGCAGCACTTCCCAACTACGAAGTCGTTCCCAAATCGAACGCTGCACCATAGCTAACGTTTCGCCTTTTCCGGTAATTGGGCTGCGCCAGCATCCGCCCCCGATGTCAGTTTGAGTTCGCTGCGTCCCCAAACGTTACGCAGTCGGTTTAAAATTACGGTATCGCTGGCGACGGCAATCAGGATGAACAGCCCTAAGAGGCCGTCTTTCCAGAACTCGTTGATGTTCAGGCGAATGAGGCTTTGTTCCAATGTGCCGATAATGACCGCGCCAAGCATCGCGCCGATCATCGTGCCAGAACCGCCGAAGATATTCACGCCGCCGACGACCACAGCCGCCACCACTTGCAGTTCCATGCCCAAAGCCGCCACAACGGTGATATCACCGAAGCGCACAAGAAACATAAAACCCGCCAGCCCGGCCAGTGCCCCGCACAGAACATATGCCATGAAAACAATGCGCCGCGATGGCAGACCCGCGATGCGGGCCGCTTCTGGGTTCGAGCCAATCGCGTATAAGCGGCGTCCGAATGGCAGATAGCGCAGCACAAGCTGAAACACAATCACGACTACAACAGCCAGCGCCACCATCAGCCGAACTTCGACATCGCCAATAGTGAACAAGTTGACACGCGACAAACTCGACAACCAGTCCGGCAGATTGGCGGTAGTGACGGTTTTCGCGCCGGAGAAATCGACCAGAATACCGCGATAGATGGCCAACGTACCGAGCGTCACGATAATCGCAGGTATTCGACCATAAGCAATCAACAGGCCGTTGATCGCGCCCATAAGCGCCCCAACGCCCAACGCCATGCCGATGCCCAACAGCGGCGGAATTGCATTATTGTTCGTGTATTGTGTGCCGACGAAATACGCGCAAAAGCCGACAATTGAGCCAACGGATAAGTCAATGTTGCGCGTCAAAACCACCAGCGTTTGACCAACCGCAACAACGGTGATGATGGCCACACTGGTCGAAATCCGGTTGAACGTGCGCCCGCTAAGGTAGCCGTCAATCTGTGTGCCAAAGAAAGCCACGACCAGCACGATCAAGACGACAAGGCTAAGTTCCCGAACTTGATCGGGGTGGATGTAGCGTTTGATCGATGTCATGCCAGACTCTGTGCTATCGGGAGCGCTTGCCCCATCGCGGCGGTCATGACAACCTCTTGATTGGCTTGTTCGCGGGAGAAAATGCCCATCTGTCGCCCTTCGCGCATCACCAGAATACGATCACTCATCGCCAACACTTCCGGCAAATCCGACGAGATCAGCAAAATACCCAGTCCTTGTGCCGCCAAATCGTTGACGATGCTGTGAACCTCGGCTTTCGCGCCCACGTCGATACCGCGTGTCGGCTCATCGAGAATGAGCAGGTGCGGCCTCGTGTTCAGCCACTTACCAAGTACAACCTTTTGCTGGTTGCCGCCGGATAGCTTGCTGACTTCCAGCAAAATCGACGATGTGCGAATGGATAGCTGCTGGCGATACTGTTCCGCCGTCTCTTGTTCAGCGCCGCGTTTGATGAGACCAAGCACCATCAAGTAGCGCTTGAGCATCGGCAGTGTGATGTTGGCTGTGATCGACATCGGCAGCGTCAAGCCCTGCCCGCGTCGATCTTCCGGCACATAGGCAATGCCAAGCTTCATCGCCTGTTCTGGCGAGCGTATTTTGTGGGTCTTGCCGTCTAAATCGACCTCGCCCGCATCGGCTGGCGCGATGCCGAACAATGCCAAGCCGACATCCGTGCGACGTGCGCCGACCAGTCCCGCGAAGCCCAAAACCTCGCCCTCGTGAATATCGAAGGTAATATCTGAGAATGCGCCTTCCCTGCCGAGACCGCGCACGGACAGCAGTTTCTTCCCTTGAGGGCGATCTTCTTTCACGAAGTAGGCTTCGAGTTCGCGCCCCACCATATCGCGGATCGCTGTCTCGGTTGTGACTTCGCTCACAGGCGCGGACGAAATCAGCTTACCGTCCCGAAAGATCGTCACGCGGTCAGCGATTTCGAACACCTCTGCCATGCGGTGACTGATAAACAGAATGGCAACGCCGCGCTGGCGCAGCGTGTGAACAAGGCTGAACAACTGCGCGACTTCATGCGCCGACAGCGACGCGGTAGGCTCGTCCATAATCAACACGCGTGCGTTCAGCGAAAGCGCCTTCGCAATTTCAACGGTTTGCTGTGCAGCGAGCGTCAGTCCACGAGCCGCACTGCGAACATCCAGAGCGACACCGAGCTTGGAGAGAATATCCTCAGCATCGCGGTACATCTTGCGCCAGTTCACTACCGCGCCGCGCCCCTGATGGCTGATGAAGATGTTCTCGGCCACATTCAAATCAGGGAATGTCATCGGCTCTTGATAGATGGCAGCGATACCGTGAAGCTGCGCTTCTGCCGAGTTGTTGATTTGAATAGGCTTACCGGCGAGAAGGATTTCGCCTTGATCGGGCTGGTGGATTCCCGTCATGATTTTGATGAGCGTAGATTTGCCCGCGCCGTTCTCACCGAGCAGCGCGTGAACTTCGCCGGGGTACAACTTTAACGAGACACTGCTCAGGGCTTGTGTCGCGTCGAAGCGCTTCGAAATATCTCGAATTTCTAAAATAGGTACGTTAACGGTCATAAGAATGCTTTTTCGAAAAAAGTTGCCTATAGTGTAGCATAGGTGTATATACTAAGCTACGGATTGTATATAAAACATTTGCTATAGCTTCCGATTGCTTGCAGTTTCTTGCGATTGCCTGCATTTTAACAAGCGCTTGAGGTTTCCGCAACTGAGGAGAACTCTATTTATGGAACATTTTAATGTCATTGTGATCGGCGCAGGCTCAAGCGGCGGCGTAGTCGCCGCACGTCTTACAGAGAACCCCGATATAAGTGTTTTACTGCTCGAAGCCGGCCCCGACTTCCCCGACGAAGAAGCTGTCTTGCCGTTATTTGCCGTAAGCGGTGAGCATAGCTGGCGCGTGGCAGGTGTGCCCGAACTCGACTGGCGCTACTGGAACACCGATACCGCGAAAGTCACATCCGGGCATCCGATCCGACTGGCACGGGGGAAGCTGTCCGGCGGCACGTCGATGGTCAACGCCACCATCGCAGCGAGAGGCGCGCCCAATGACTACAACCGCTGGGCCAGCATGGGCAATCTGGGCTGGGCGTGGGACGACCTGCTGCCTTACTTCATCCGCATCGAGAACGACCTCGACTTTGGCGGCCAACCCATTCATGGCAGCAGCGGCCCCATTGCGGTACAACGTTACAAGCCGGAGACGTGGGCGGCGGTCAACCGTGCGTTCTACGACGGCTGCGTTCAGCTTGGCTTTGAGGAAGCGCCCGACCTCAATGCGCCTGATGCTCAAACAGATGTCGTCGGCGCGTTAGCTCACAACCGCTACAAAGAGATTCGACAGGGCACACTTGTTACCTACATTCGGGCCGCCCGCCCGCGCCCGAACTTCACCATTCGTGGCAACGCGAACGTAGATCGCATTTTGCTCGATAGTGCCGCTGGACGCGCAACCGGAGTGCGCTATATCGACCCGCATGGTCAACCAGTCGAAATCGCCGCCGATGTGGTGATCGTATCGGCAGGCGTTTACGGTACGCCCTTGATTCTCCAGCGTTCCGGCATCGGCCCGGCGGATGAACTGCAAGCGGTTGGCGTACAGGCTGTAGCGGATTTGCCCGTTGGTCATCACCTGCTCGACCATCCCGGCTGTGCGCTGACGTTTGTCGCTCCGGCGTTGTCAGGTTCGACGGGGCGACTGTTCGCCACCAATGTGCGCGGGCCGGCTGGCGCAAACGGTGAAATGGAATGGCAGGTTCACCCTTTTCCGATTGACGAAGAAGTTGGCACGGCTGGACTGTGGATTTACCTGCCCAGACAGGATGCGGAAGGCTTTGTTCGCATCACCAGCGCCGACCCCGATGCCGCGCCGATCATCGACCATGCTTATAACACGCTCGACTCCGACTATCGGCGCTTCAAGCTGGCCTACGATTTCTGCAATGAACTGCTGGCGACCCCGATCTTTCAGCAGCACGGCGCGAAATCGCAAATGGCTGATAGGCCCTTCGCAGAAGTGCTGCGGAATGGCATCAACAGCGCCAATCACCAAGTTGGTACATGCAAAATGGGCCCCGCCGATGATCCGACAACCGCCGTTAGCCCTAACCTGCTGGTGCATGGCTTCTCGAACTTGATGGTCGCGGATGCCAGCATTTACCCTGAACACATTCTGCATAACACCAACTTTACCTGCATGGTCATCGGTGAAATCGCCGCCGAATTGATTAACGGTCAACGTGCGGGCGGCATCCGTCTATGAGTGATGCGCTGGAAGAACAACTGTTAGCCAGTGTCCACTCCTTCGAGCCGGAGATCGTGAGCTTTTGCCAGAAGCTGCTGCAAACCCCCTCGGTCAACGGCATTCACGACGAGATTGCAATTGCTGAGGCGATAGCGGCTCAAGCGCAAGCACTTGGCTTGCACGTTGTCATCGCTGGCGAGAACCCGCGCCGCCCGAATGTCATCATCAGTACCGCGCCCCATGGCCCTACAGGTCTGCTGCTGATCGGCCATCTGGATACTGTTCCCACTGGCGACGAATCGCTGTGGAAATATCCGCCATTTTCCGGTGCGATAGCTGACGGACGCATATACGGACGCGGCGCAATCGACACGAAGGGCGGCATGGCGTCGGCGTTATACGCACTGGCCGCATTGGCTAAACATGATGAGCCGCAACATGGCCGCACTCAATTGATCTGCGTACCCGATGAAGAGTCTGGCGCAACTGGAACGCTCGGCATTAAGTTCCTTCACGCTAAGGGATTGTTGAGCGGACTTGGCGCGATCTACGCTTACTCTGGCAGCGACATCACACTCGGACATCGCGGCTTGCTGCGCTTCCGTTTGATCTGCGAAGGCGAAGCCGCGCACACAGGTTTCCGCGAATGGCAGGATGGCGAAAAGGGTGCGAACGCAGTCACAGGCATGGCGCGGCTGCTGCTCGAACTGGAAAATATCCAGATGCCTTTCTCAACCACGCCATACTTTGAGCAGTATCGAACATTGATTACGCCGGGAACGATGATAAGCGGCGGCGTTGGCGCGGGTGTCGTGCCGGAACGCTGTGAAGCGCTGGTTGATACTCGCCTAACGCCGGAATATGACCGCGAACAGGTTGAAACGCTGCTCAAACACGCCATCGCCCGTATCACCAACGAACGCCCCAAACTGCGTTTTCATTACGAAGTATTGAACTATATCCCTGCGCCGATCTCCGACGAAAACGCGCCGATATTCAGCATTCTTGAAGATGTGATTCAGCAGGTGAAAGCGATATTGCCGCAGCGACTTGTCGCCGGGCCGGCCAACGAGGGCTATCTGCTCATCGAGCGTGGTATCCCAACCGTGTGCGGCCTCGGCCCTACAGGCGATAATGCTCACTCGGTTGACGAATATACGGAAATTCAGGGGTTGGTGGATGCTGCAGCAATCTTTGCGCTTACGGCGCGGCGGCTGTCAGAACATCTTAATCCTTAGCGCCGTTATCCAGCGCTTTGAGCAGACGCTCACGATAGGTGTTGTCAATACCCGGCATCTCCGGCGCGACCTTTGACGCTTCGTTCAGAAAATGGCGATAGTCACGCCCCATCTCTTGGCCGCGCTGCGTGTGCATGTCTAGCGCATAATCAGGGATTTGCGGGAGTACCTCGCCCCTCTCAACCGCTCCTGCTATCCAGCCTAATAGGAAATCGCTTCCCCGCTCTTTCTCACTTTGTGAAAGTACCCGCACCGCATGAATAGCATACAGGTAACGATCACCATGCGGGCGGACAATGCGAAAGTGCATCTGGTACAGCGTTTCAATCAGCATCGGCGCGAGTAAATAGCCGTAGCCAATATCTTCCACCGAGATCACTTGCAGCCTCGCCCACAGGAATTCTTCCAACTCCTCGCTGGTGATGAGCATTTCGTAGGCCAACAGCGCCGCGTTTTCAATGTTACCACGCCGGATTTCCTTTTGCAGTGAGGAAATCACCTCGTCCGCCGGAAAATCATGCAGCGTGCGGACACGAGTCCAAGGGTCTTGCTGGTGATGTAGAACTGACATTCGCTGACTATTCCTTCGCTTTATTTGCTGGCGCACCAACGACAACACGCTTCAAATCAGCAATCTCTTGGCCAAACTGTGCCACAAAATTGCGCCGCTTGAGCAGTTCCCCGCCGCGAATACGCAGCGCTACCAATACCAGCGCCGCAATCGTGGCAATCTGTGGCAGTGCCAGCAGCAGTTCCGAAGGCATCGTATTATCTGGCCGTCCTTGTAGATAGAACGACGCAGCTTCCGAAAACCCAAAAAACAGCGACGTAAAGAAAGCCGGAACAGGGCGCTCAAAGGCGAACAGCGATACCGTGATCGCAATCCAACCGCGTCCATCGGTCATGTTCTCTAGGAACTGGCTGAGAATGCCAAGCGACAGGAACGAACCCGCCATCCCCGCCAGCATACCGCTCATGGTCAGCGCGAAAATCTGCACCCGTGTGACGTTGATACCCGCCGTTTGTGCTGCTTCGCGGTTTTCACCGACGGCGCGAATGTGCCGACCAAAGCGAGTACGAAACAACAGCAGCCACACCAGAAACACCAGCAGCCAACTCAGATAGACGATGATATTGAAGCCGCTCAAGATCGGGCCGAGAACTGGAATATTCTCAAGCACTGGAATTTCAATCGTCGGCAGACCTTGAATACTGGGGTCGGCCAGTGTCCCGAACTGCCCGAACGAAACACGCAGGAAGAAAACCGTAGCGCTGCCAATGAACAAATTCACCGCCAGCGCGAGGATAATCAAGTTGATCTTGATACGCAGATACAGCACCGCGAAAATCGCGCCCAATACGCCGCCAGCCAACGTCGCCGCAATTACACCGAAGATCGGATCGAGGTTGCGTTGGTACAGCACAGCGACCCCCACAAACGCGCCGAGCAGCATTTTGCCATCAATAGCGAGATTGAGAACTCCGGCGCGGCTGGCGATCAGCGCCGCCAACGACCCAAGCACATACGGCGTGGCTAGGCGTATGCTGCTTTGCAGCAGGTTTGGCGGCAGTGTCACCAGCAAATAGACGACAATCACGACCACAACAGTGATTAAGCCCAAACGTAGTTGTCGTTGATAGCGGTTAAACGCTTCAATCATGAGGTTGTGCCGCCTTTAATGGGTTCAACATTTGCTGCCCTGTTGGGCCGCAGTCGGGCGCGCAGTCGCGCAATGTTGCTGCGGAAAAACTCTTCCATTGCCGAGAACAAGATGATGAACGAGATAATCATGCTGCCAAGCTGTCGCGGTATATCGCCAAATTGCAGATTGATGGCCCCCTGCTGCAACCCGGCGAAGAACATGGCCACGATTAGAATACCCAACACCGACTCTCGCGCTAAGATGGCCACCAGCACGCCCGTAAAGCCTGTGCCGCTATTGGCGAACCCATCCACAAGACGCCGTTCAACGCCCAAAATCATGATCGCGCCTGCTAACCCGCTCAACGCGCCGCTAATCAGCATCGCCCTCAGAGCCGCCTTTCCGGTTGGGATACCGCCGAAACGCGCAAACAGGCCCGAACCGCGTGTCATACGCTGCTCATAACCCGCCGTCGAACGCCACAGGAAAAACCACACCAGCAGTGCCGCGATAATGGCGATAATGATGCCAATGCCAAGCCGTGCTCCCTTAAACCATTCGATGTCTGGCAGCAAGCCTTGATTGAACGGCACGAGCCACGCCGTATCGTCAATGCGCTGAGTACGCGCCGTGCTGTTGTTATCCGAACGCAGTGGGTTATTGACGAGATAGCCGACGATTTGCACCGCAAGCGCGTTCAGAATGATCGTGCTAATCAGTTCGTTGACGTTCAGCTTGACTTTGAGATAGCCCGCGATCCACGAATAAGCCGCGCCCACAGCCATCGCAGCGCTGATACATATCGCCGGAATCACCAGCCACATCACCTGTCGCAGCGTGATATCCGCCGTATCGGGATCGGTCACGCCTGCCAATTCATAGATTCGTTCAGGCAGCCAATAGCCCAGAAATGCGACGGTGATCGCACCGAGCACCAATTGGCCGTCCATGCCGATGCTGAACATCCCGGCTTGGAATGCGACAGTCGCCGAAAGCGCGGTCAAAATAAGCGGTGTTGCCCATTCTAGCACCACCGCCAACCGATGCCCGCCGTCACCGTAGAGGGGTGAAAATACCGTTTGCGCGAGGCCTGCGTTCTCGCCTTCTTCGGGGATAACCTGCATGATGAACATATCGCCAAATGTGACGCAGCCTCTCGCGCCGAATCCCTCGCAAAACATATGCGAGTACGTATCTATCGGATTCGTTCGGGCGATGAGTGAGAAAACGCTGCTAACCGTCAGTCCGAGAATCACCGCCAGCAGCGGAATTGAAGCGCTCTCGAAACCGCGCCGTAATCGCTTCATCATCGCTGTCCGGCCCCTTCCGCCACTGTCGTCGCTTCTTCTTCTAAGCTACCGCCAGCCATCAGTAAGCCAAGCTTTTCTTCATTGGCGTCGTCGATGTGCATTTCGCCCATGATACGCCCCTCGAACATCACCACAATGCGGTCACTGAGCGAAAGTATCTCGTCAAGTTCCACTGACAGCAGCAGCACCGCCGCGCCTGCATCGCGTTCTTGCACCAGCGTTTTATGGACGAATTCAATGCTGCCGACATCGAGGCCGCGCGTCGGTTGGTTGGCGATGATGAATTTGGGG
>JACMMD010000806.1 GCA_014379235.1 Anaerolineae bacterium | reverse complement strand
CGATGTTTTCGATCTGGTGAACGTCGAAGCGGCGCACGGTCTTGAATTTGCCAGCTTGGTTTTTGCGGCGAATCGTTAACTGGCGCGAGTTACGCTGAACGTCAAGCTCCGACCATAGAATAACCTGCTTGCCAACCTCGACTCCGCCGGGATGCAGCACCAAGTGTTTATGCAGACGAATCGGGTTCTCAGCGCGTAGCGCACGGCCCATGCGCGCTCCGGTGACGGCAGCCACATAGGGGCGAATCACGTTGGCGAAGCGCCGCGCATCGCCATGCCGTCCTAGAAAGTTGAACTCGCGCTTGTCCTGCATTCGCAGCGTTTGTGCGCCGAACTGCAAGAAAGGCCGTCCGAATAAGCGTATGGTACGCGCACCTTCACGAAAGCCAGCCAGCTTGTTCCAGCCATAGCGGTGGATTTTATCATCGCGCCGCCACACAAAACCCTGATTGAAGAACTGCATTGACTCGCTTTTGTAGGTGATCGCCCGCCACAGGTTGGCGAAGCCGCGTATGGCGAACAGTGCCATTATCACCAGTGCGACGATTTTGCCGATCAGCAGTAGGGTAACGTCAGCGAGGTTGAGGCCGGTCACGTAATCCAGCACGATCAGCGCGCCGAACGCCGCCACAATCGCCAGCAGAGACCACATAAAACGACGAAAAAACGGCTTGCGCCGGACTTGCGCGGCGAAGATCAGTCTTGGTTTGTCTGCGATTCGTCTTGCCATGAGGGCCGCCTATAAAGATGCTTAATGAGTTTCTTTATATATAGCGTTTTATTGCCAGCGACGCAAACGCGGTTTCGTCCTACAATTGTTAGGATTTAATCAATGCAGGAATCATGGAGCGAGGTCGATGGCAAGCAATCTGGTTGAAGTGGTCGAAGCCTATTTTAACAGCGTGAATACCGGAACAATCGAGCAGGTGGCGCGTTTCATCGCGGACGATTTCGAGTCGATGAGTCCGCGTGGGCTGCTGAATAAAGAGGGACTGCTGGCGGCAATCAGCTTGCAACAGACCGCGCTGCCCGATTTTCATGTCTCGTTGAGCGATGTTGAAGTGGCCGATAATGTTGTCACCGCGACGGAGAATGTGCGCGGCACACATGATGGCGTGCTGGATTTATCGCTGGTGAACGGGCCCGTCATTCAGCCGACGCATAAGCCTATCGCCTTTGTCATGGGGCGGGTGCAGTTCACGATTGTGAATGGTCAGATTGTCACCGCACACGACATTATGCCGCCTTCGCCAGAGGTCGGTGTGCCGGGGCTGCTCAAGCAAATTGGCTATATACCGTGAGTCGCTTACTGTTCTTGACCGATACACCACTCGTTGACACATTCGCCGGATACCAGCCAACTTTGACCGCCATCTTCAGTCATGGCGGTGTGGTTGGCGAACTCGATTTGGTTGGCGTTGTTTTCAAGCTGTCGCATATGACCACACTCACGCGGATCAGCAGAGGTCGTAACATAGGCGAGCTGCTCCCACGTTGCGCCATTGTCATCGGTTAAGAGCAAAAAGATAATGATCTTTGGCAGATCATCAGGTGCTTCAAATGAGAACAGCGCGATATAACTTTCCACGCGAACGGTGACATCCGGCGAAAGAGCATGTTCGCAAGTAGAAATAGGTTCAACGATTAATCCACTGAAAGCAAATACGAACAGCCCAAACGCGGAGCAAGTCACGTTTAGAAGGATGAGTAACGCCACCAGCCCACGATAGATTTTAGGCTGATACGCTTTCGTATAAATGAGGGGTGCAAAATTTAACAGTATCGGAAGCAGCAGCCAGGATAAGTAACCCGTGAAACTCATCGCACCGGGGCCGGACATGAACACCCAGCCTGTAAATCCACCAAGTAAAAATAGAAAAACCACTTGTAGTTTACGGATGTCAAGCAAGCTAGCGTAATGGGGTGGCAGTGAAACTATCAAGGCGGCGATAAAATAGATGACAACGTACACAAAGAACACTGCGGAAAAAACGTCGTTTTGCCGGATGAACTGACGTATTTGTTGGTAGATGCGAATCGTGTTGTAGCCGATTGCTTCCAGCCAAGCGACCATCTAATAAGCCCGTTCGGAGTGCGCCTTAAAGGTCATCAACGGCGCGACGGTTTGCTGTGCTGTTCCCATTTTCAGCACCAACTGACCGCTCTCGACATCGCTAAAGGTATAGTATGCGCGAACGCCTTCCGCGAAGTGTTTGCAAACGGCATACTGTAACTCGGCGAGTGTGGTATCGGTATCGATATGCGTCAGCACGATGAACTGATCGCTGCGGATACCGACGAAATCGTGCGGCGTCCCCTGCTGCGTGACGATCTCGCGCACGGCCCGCGCCGCGTAGCTCATGACTTCGTTGGCGGCCATGAAGCCGTAGACATCCATATATGGCTGGAAGGCGTCAATCGCAAAAGACAGCGATGTACACGTTTCGCTCGCTTTTTTGCGGCGCTCGATTTCTTCTTCGATGAGTGGGCCTGTAGGGAGTCCGGTGCGGATTTCGTGCAGATGGTCGCGGGTGGCGGCGTCAATCGAGTTGCGGACGCGCAGACGCAGTTCGTCGATGTCGAACGGCTTGGTGATGTAGTCATCCGCGCCTAGTTCCAGACCGCGCACTTTGCTGGAACGCTCGTCTTTTTGCGTCAGGAAGATGATCGGGATGTAGCGGGTGAGCGCTTTTTGTCGCAGCGTTTTGCACACATCATAGCCGTCCATTTCGGGCAGCATCACGTCCAGCAAAATCAGATTGGGGAAACGGGTTCG
>JACMMD010000805.1 GCA_014379235.1 Anaerolineae bacterium | reverse complement strand
TTTTAGAGGAGACTTCATAGTGAACAGTGTCAGCAAGTTTATCAAAGAGATGGCCTTAGGACAGGAGGGCGCGGTGACGTTGGTGCGTGTACCAACCATTATCGAGCAGGTAAAGGCTGGACTGATGGACGCTTATCCGGTAAAGGTTAAACTTCACGTCAGCGGCTATCAGCCGGATGGCTGCCGTGTGCCTGTTCAGATCGAACAGTGGCGGCAGGGTCGTAAGCTGGTGGTACAAATCTACCGCGAGTTCGATGTGGATGAAGTGTGCCCGGCCAACATTGTGCCATTTGAAACCGGAATTACACTCGGCGGCGCGGATTTTGCCTCTGGCGATTACACCGTTGTTGTCAATGACTACGTGCTAAACTTAACGCTCTAGACGTTGCAAAAAGTGGAGGGGAGATTCGATATGCGTAAGTTCATTGTATTAGGCTTTGTGATGGCGCTGCTCGGACTGTCGCTGGCGACAGTCAGCGCACAGGATAGCGATGGTGGCGTGGAAAGCGATGGTGTGATTTTGGCCATCTACAATCAGGGTACGGCGCTGGTTCGTGACCGGCGCACGTTCGACTTGAGTGAAGGCATAAACACGGTCAACTTCACTGATGTGGCTTCCGGCATCGACCCGACTTCGGTCAGCTTCACATCGTTGACCGACCCTGAAGGCACAACCGTGCTGGAGCAGAACTACGTCTACGATCTGGTAGACAGCACCGCGCTGCTGGCCCGCTATCTTGACCAGACGATCACGGTCATCACCGATGATGGTACGAGCTTCACCGGCCAGCTATTGAGTGGACGTTCCGAGATCATCCTGCGTCAAGAGGACGGTCAGGTGGTTGTCATCGCGCCCGGCCAAATCCGCGACATCCGTTTCCCCGATCTTCCCGGTGGACTCATCACACGCCCGACGCTGCGCTGGTTAGTGCAGAGCGGCGCATCTGGCCCCCAGCAGGTCGAATTGACGTATCTCACGGGCGGCATGAACTGGTCTGCGGACTACATTCTGCTGCTGGACAACGATAACACATCTCTTGATCTCAACGGCTGGATCACGCTGAACAATACCAGCGGCACAAGCTATGTCGATGCGTTGGTGAAATTGGTGGCTGGCGATGTCAACCGTTTGCCGGAAGCGCAAGTGATGGAAGAACGCGAGATGGTGCTGATGGATGCGATGGCCGCACAGCCCGCGCCGCCGTCTGTCGCCCAACGTGAGTTCTACGAATATCAGCTTTACGAAATCACGCGCCCGGTCACGGTTGCCGATAACGAAACCAAGCAAGTCGAGTTCGTCACCGGCACGGATGTGCCCGCCAATACATTCTACGTCTACGATGGCAGTCAACCGTATTACTTCTACGGCAGCCCGATCACCGATCCCGGTTACGGCAATACGGGCATCACCGACGTGCAGAACTATCTCGAATTCACGACGGATGACGAGAGTGGACTCGGTGCGGATTTGCCTGCAGGACGTGTGCGCGTGTATCAAGAAGATGTCGATGGCGCGGCGCTGTTGATCGGTGAGAACTTTATCGACCACACGCCCGAAGGCGAACAGGTCGAACTGTATCTCGGCAACGCCTTTGACCTCGTGGGCGAGCGGACGCAGACTAACTACAATCAATTGTCGGCGAATATTCTGGAAGAAACCTACGAAATTCGCCTGCGTAACCGCAAGGACGATCAGGCAGTCGAAATCCGTGTGCCGGAGCATCTATTCCGGTGGAGCAATTGGGAAATTCTCGACGCCTCTCACGAGTATGCACAAACCGACTCATCGACCATTGAGTTCCGCGTGACTGTGCCCCCCGGCGGCGAAGAAGTGATTACTTACACTGTGCGCTACACGTGGCCGCAGTAAGGTGATTTACTCGTAGGGGCGGGTCTTAGACCCGCCCTTATGTTGTTCTTTTCAATTCAAAAATGGGTAGGGTTTGAAGTAAACCAGCATCGCCAGCGCCGCGAACAGCATGATAACCCCGATAATTAGATTCCCCAGAATGAGCGAGTTATCGCCGCCAAGCTGCAAGGCGGCCATTTCCGGGTTTTTAGGGTCGTAGTAGACGGTCAGCTTACTGGCGGCTCTTAACTTCTTCGCCTGCTTTTCACCTTCGCTGCGTGTGCCGACATCCGCCGCGTGCTTCCCGACCTTGATGCGATCACCAACGTATTCTCTGCCATCGACTTTGTAGGCATAGCGAACGGCCACTTGATAGTTTTCACCTATCTTGACACGCGCTACACCAACCCGCGCTTTCGACTCGATAGTGATGAGACGGGCCTCAACCAATTGTGCGTCAGTGGTTTTCCATGCGCCGCTGCCGCGAACAATCGATCCGAGCCTGAACCCCGAAACGATGCCACCAATACCGAACAGAGCAAATATCGGAATCAGAATATTTGAGAAGCCCTCAATCATCGCTATAAATGCGTCCACGATTGCCCCCCTACGATGTGTAAAGCGCCGTTCGTCGATGAACTAAGAGCGCTCGACTGGCATGGTAAACAAAAAGCGCCCGCCGAATTGACCCGGTTGGCGCGCTTCTGCCCAAAGATTGCCCCCTTGCAGCGTCATAATGCTCCGCGCCACGGCCAAGCCCAGACCAGCGCCGGGAAGTTGATAGATGCGCGCCGCTTCGGTACGGAAGAACGGCAGGAAAACCGCATCGAGTTCGTCTTCGCTCAAGCCTTCGCCCTGATCGGTGATGCTGACCAGAATGCAGGGCACGACGATATTCGTCGGCGCGCTTTCCGGTAGGGCTGCGGCGTCTTTGATGAGCCGTGCTTCGATGTCGATCACGCTGCCTGCGGGAGCGAATTGGCTGGCATTGACGAGCAGTTGTTTCATTACTTGTGCAGTACGATGGAAATCAACCAGCACAGGCGGCAGCGTGTTATCCGCCTTGCTCCATAGCTGTTGATCGCGGGCGCGTAATTCGCCATCGAAACCCGCCGCCACATCACGGATGAGGTCGGGCAAATGACCGTGCGCCATATCCATCTGAAATTCACCGGATTCGGCACGGGCGATATCGAGCATATCGGAGAAAACGTGGCTGAGTTGGCGGGCGCTATTGAGGATGATTTCAGTATATTCACGGGCGAGGGTTGGCAGTTGGTCGCCGTAATCTTCGAGGATAAATTCGGCAAACCCTTGTATCGAGGTGAGCGGGGTACGCATTTCGTGGGCTGCGCGTGAGATCAGCAGCGAACGCAAACGCTCGGTTAAGCGCTCGCTGGTCACGTCACGGAAAATATAGATGCGCGCTAAAACGGGAGCGCTGATGGGGATAGTTTGCCATGCGATGTCGGCTGGCACACCAACCCGATACACAATTTGAAATTCGCCGCGCTGCGTCTCTGGCTCGTTCAGGGGAATGCTCAACAAAGACAAGTCGAGTTCTTTGCGAACCGCCACAGGCAGGCGCATCTGGTTGAGTAATTCGGCTAAGGGCAGTCCCTCTACCGCCTCAATCGGTACCGCGAACATCTCGCTAAATTGACGATTGATCGTCAAAACGATGGGAACATCGCTAACGAGCGAAGCACCGTCCACGAGTGGACTATTCTCTAGGGGTTCGGAAGGTTCGCAAAAAGCAACAACCACCCCTTCGCTGATCGTTTCCAGCAGGGTAGTTTGTATGTATGGTGCAATCTGTTCAAAGACGCGCCGAAACAACCCGGCGGAAACCGTCCGCTCGGCTTGAGTAAGATATGGATTGTCACCCGTTGTCATTCGTCAGCCGCAGTTGTCCCGGCTTGAAGCGCTGTTTGCCTGCGGCGTTTTGCCTGCCAGCAGACAGCGCTCTCCCGTGCCCTAATCATGAATTGACGTTGGCGCGTAACTAGTTTTCTTCCACTGCCGAGTTGTTGCCCATGCCTTCCGGTGGGCGAATGGTGAACATATAGCCGACGCCGCGCTCCGTCCGAATGTAGTGGGGGTGATGCGAGTCGGTTTCCAGCTTGCGCCGTAAGCGGTGCATATGGACGCGCAGTGTATCCTCGAACACGTCTTGCGACGGCCACACGCGGGCGATCAGCATCCGATTTTCCACTACACGTCCGGCATTACGCAGCAGCACATGGAGCAGCACCGATTCAGTGGGGGTGAGTCCGTCGGTTTTGCCGCCGACAGTGATGCGATTATGGGCAAAGTCGATGCTGAGATGTTCATCAATATGAATAATAGGTTCGCTGGCATAGTCGAGGCTTGGCATTCGCGCCAGCACCACCTGAACGCGGGCTTCAAGCTCACGCAGTTCAAACGGCTTGGTGATGAAATCTTCGGCGTATTTTTTCAGACCTTGCACGACGGTTTCGGTATCCCCTGTTGAGGTGACGAAGATGATCGGCACGTCGCCCATCGCCTTCAATTTGCTGCTGAGGTCGAAACCGTGCATGGTCGGTAGATTGAGGTCGATTAGGGCGATGTGGGGCAGGCCGCGTTGGCGAACATGCTCCAATGCTTCTGGCCCATCCATCGAACCGGTCACGTCATAACCGTGCTTGGTCATGTAATCAATGATGAGTTTATTTGTGATCGGGTCGTCTTCGACAAGCAGGATTTTTGTTTTGTTCATCCGATCCGCTCCATGAAGTATAACGCAATTACTGAATATATAACAAATATACACGCGATGTAACGTTAATGCTAGTACCTTTCGGATTTAATAACAAAACCTATATCACCAAAAAGTCCTGTGGCAAAGCCGCTTCTGGTTCTAAGCGACTGATACCGCTACAATGTGGCACTGATTTGTCGCTTAAAGGTACTGGTCAACCATTCGTTTTGACTCTTTACGATGAATTGTTCTGTGAAGTTGTACCATTGTTTTCTTATTGTAAGTGCGAAATGGCTTGTAACGTCTTAAGACATTTAGACATTTTCGGGGCGTGGGAATGGCATCAGCGATTCAGATAATGCGGCGGCGGCGCGAGCGGCGCGAGAAACGTCACCGCCGAACAGTACGGCGGGCGGTTAGTGCAGTGGTCATCATATTGGCCGTCGTCTTTTTGGGCATTTTGCCGACGACTATCGCGGTAGGTGGCGCGGCGGTGCTGTACGCACAAGGGGCGCGCGGTTTGCCTGCGCCGATGGATACGATCTCGATTGATCCGATGATTGGCCCGACGCGGTTGTATGATCGTAACGGCGAAACGCTGCTGTTCTCGGTGCAAGACCCGCTTGGCGACGAACGAACGTGGATTTCGCTGGACGCGATTCCGCCTTTCGTAGCGCAGGCGACGCTCATCACCGAAGACCCTGACTTTATGATGACGACGCACTTCGACGCTTTGCAAACGGCGTCGAAACTCTGGCGCAATTTGATCTTGGGGCCGCTGCCGCCGGACTCGTCGCTGACGGGGCGGTTAGTGCGAAACGCTATCACCGCGCAGCCGAACACGCTCAACGATTATGTTACCGTCGATGAACGCGGCGCTGAAATCGCGCTGGTGGCGGAGATCAACCGTTTGTATTCGCCGCTCGACGTGCTGGAATGGCATCTCAACACCAACTACTACGGCAACGAGGCTTACGGTATCGA
>JACMMD010000804.1 GCA_014379235.1 Anaerolineae bacterium | reverse complement strand
CGCGGTGCGTGCTGCTGTCAACACGCCGCTGGACGAGGACGAACCCGACCAGATGGTGCTAACGCCCGAACAGTCCGATCACCTCGCCACCTATCTGAGTCTGTTTTTCGATAAGGTCACGCCGCCGCCAGCCAACAGTGTGCGAGATTATATCGTCTGGTTGGAAGATTTAATCGGCGCTGACCCTGAACGCGACCCCGAAGATAAGTCTATCCTGCCCAACGCCGACAGCGATGAGATTGTCGAATTGATTGTGCCGGACTACTCGCTGGACATGATCGCCCAACTGCGGCATGAAATCGCACGGCGGGATGTGCCGGACGATTGGCGGCACGGCGGCGAAGACCCGATTGTGGCTCGTGACCTTGCCGCGCTCAACCGCTTTAAGAGCGTTTTAGGCGACTTGCAAACGGCGCATTCGCTGCTGGCATCGTTGGGCATCGATGTTCAAGGCAGCGAACCGATGTCGTGGACGGAGTTTGTCGAGGATGTGAAGGCGGCAGTCAGCAGCGCGACAGTAGAGCGTCAGCCGAACCGCGCTGGACGGGTGCTGGTGACAACCGTCGCCAATGCGCGGGGACTGGCGCATCGTTTCGTCTGCATTCCCGGCCTGTCCGAAGGCATCTTCCCTGCGCCAACGCCAGAAGATTTGCTGTACCTCGACAGCGAACGGGCCACGCTCAAACAGCAGGGCATCGAACTGGCGACACAAGCCGAACGCGCCGCCGATGACAGCCTGTTTTATGAACTTCTCAGCCTTGCCAAAGATGCGCTCATTCTCTCTCGTCCGACGGTGCAGGACGGTGCGCCGTGGCCGCCGAGCCATTTGTGGCAGGCCGTTCGCGCCGTTTACAGCGATACCGACTCGGACGAAGTTTTGCGACAGGTCAAAGTGGGCGAAGTCGTCAACGCGGAAGATGCAGCCTCGCTGCGAGAGGCTGCGCTGGCCGTGGCCGCGGACTTGAACAGCGATGCACTGGCGGCGGCGGGGTTATATAACTGGCTGGTCAACCACCACAACGACTACTGGACGCACATTCGGCGTGGACGCGACATCGAACGCGGGCGCATCAACGGCAGAACGGGTCGCTATTCCGGTCACATCGCGGATGCCAAATTGCAAGCGTTTATACGGGCGCAGTTAGGTGCGGGTCGAGTGTGGAGCGCGAGCCAGTTGAACGACTACGGCGTGTGCGGCTTTCGCTATTTCACTAAGCGACTGCTCAAGCTCGAAGCGCTGGAAGAACCCGAAGAAGGTCTCAACAATCGTCAGCGCGGCACGATCTTCCACGAAATTTTAGAGCGCACCTATCGCCACTTTCAAGACGTTCAGTGTGTCATAGCGCCGGAGAATAGCGATTTTGCGCTGGAAACTTTGCGCGGCATCGCAGCGGATGTGCTGCCGAATGCGCCAGCACGTTTGGGCTTTCGCGCTTCGCCCTTATGGCAGCAGGAACAGGCGGTCATCTTACGCAAGCTGGAAGCGCTGGTGCGGCTGGACTTCTCCGAAGACAGCCCGATTGGGAAAAAGTATCCCGGCCAGCGCATCCCTTACGCACTCGAAGCGCCTTTCGGCGGTCTGACGGCGTGGGGCTTGGACTTGATGATTGACGGTGAGCCGGAAACGCTGCGACTGCGCGGGCAGATTGACCGCATCGACGTGATTGATGGCGCTCGTCTGGTGATCGTGGACTACAAATCGGGCAGTACGCCTATTAAGCCGCAGGAGATCGGTGACGGGCGCAACTTCCAGATGATGGTCTATTTACGCGCTGCCGAATCGCTGCTGGCGTGGGAACAAGCAGCGGGCGGTCTGAACGGCGCGGAAGTCGCTGGCGGATTGTTCTGGCATATCAGCAGTCGGGCGGTAGACGATCACGCTTACTTACTGTCGGAGTCGAAGAACGTGCGCCCACAGATGGACGCGGCGCTGGAACACTTGGGGCAGTACATCGCGGATGGGCGCGTGGGTATTTTCGGCACGACACCCAATAAAGTGCGGGATGGTAGGTGCGTCTCATACTGCGAATTTAGTCAATTCTGCCGCATCAGCATTTCCGGCGGGCAAAGGTCAGAGGGCGACGATGAAGCTGACGCATGAGCAGCATTTAGCCATCTATACCCACGATAAGAACTTGATCGTGGTGGCCGGCGCGGGTTCGGGCAAAACCCGCGTGTTGGTCGAGCGCTACTTGGCGCTGCTGGCAAATAACCCTACGTGGCCGCTGAATTCGCTGGTGGCGATCACCTTCACGCGCAAGGCCGCTCAAGAAATGCGTGACCGTGTGCGTCAGGCGTTGCAAGGCCCGCAGTGGACGCGGCATCTGGCGCAGATGGACAGCGCTCGCATCGATACCATTCACGGACTGTGTACCAGCATTTTACGCGCCAACGCTGCCGAAGCGGGCATCGATCCCGGTTTTGTGGTGCTGGACGAAACCGAAGCGCGTATCTTGCTCGATGATGTGATTGACGCGCTGTTTCAAACGTTCATCGGTGTCGGCGAAGCGGATGATGATACCGCCGCCGTAGTTCGCCTGTTTACGCATTACGGCGAAAGGATCATCCGTGAAGTGCTGATCGAGTTCGCGCTTGGCGAAGCGGCGGATGTGGACAACGTGCCCACCGATGTCGAGGCGGTTCTCAGCGGTTGGCTGGAACTGTGGCAGCGTGAAGCGGTCAATGAGGTTCATTACCTGATTACGCACGACGGTTTCGTTAAGGCTGTTGACTGGGGACAGGCGATGGCGCTGCCGCCTGATGACAAGCTGGCCGACATCTGGGCCGCAAGCTGGTCGCCGCTGGAACGACTGCGCGCTTTTGCAGGTGATCTCAACCATATTCCGGCGTGTGTCGAAGCGCTCGATCTGCTGCGTGATTTGATTAAGGTCAACGTCGGCAGCGCGAAAAATTGGGGCGATAAAGAAACACTGCAAATCGCCAAAGAGGCACTCAAAGCCATCCGCGAATGTGCGGCAGAAGCACGTCAAGCCATTGGCGAACCGCCTACCGATGAACTTCATTATCACGCTGCGGAACTACTGCCGCTGTGGGCGGAACTGATTCGCCGTGTTCGCATAGCTTATCAACAGGTGAAGGCCATGCAAGGCGCGCTGGATTTCAACGATCTCGAACTGCACACCCGCGACCTGCTCTACAACAATCCGCAGTCGGAAGCGGTTCGAGCGCGTTACGCCGTTGAGTTCAGGCATGTGCTGGTCGATGAGTTTCAAGATACCAACGCCGCGCAGTGGGACATCGTGCGCGCACTGGCCAGCCCAGATGAGCCGGGGCGCTTGTTCGTTGTCGG
>JACMMD010000803.1 GCA_014379235.1 Anaerolineae bacterium | reverse complement strand
CATGGAGTTACAATTTCTCGGCAACGTGTTTGACGCGGTAGAAACCGAAATCCCGCATATCACCTATGGCACGACGGTAACAGGGCGCATCGACGACACCACGCCGCAGGTGCTGTATGCCTTCTACGGTGTCGAGGGCGAAATTGTCACCACGTCGATGAATCGCGGCGATGGCGACCTCGACCCGACAGTGAGTATCCTCAACGAAGGACAGCGCCCGCTCGTCAGCGACGACGACAGCGGCGGCGCGCAAAACGCCCTGATCGAACGCTACGTCATCCCTGTAACGGGCATCTATTATGTGCGCGCCACGCGCTACTCCGGCAGCAGTGGCAACGTCAACACTCGCGGCAGCTATATCCTCGTGCTGGCGAGGCGTTTCGATTAGTGCCGAGTACCGAGTTCTGAGTGCTGAGTAAAACCCGGTTCGTTAATCTATACTTATGCGATGAAGGGTGGGATTTGTTGAACATCTACCAGCGAAGGGGGAACGGTCATGGTTCGCTTGGCAATTGAGGCCGATGTCCGTAGGATGAGCCTATCACTCGCTCGTGCATTCGATGACGATCCGGTGTGGCGCTGGTTGATTCCAGCAGATGGATACGCAGACAGGATGATGTCCTTCGGGCAGGGACTTCTCCGCCACATAGCACTTGGCTATGAAGCGACTTACACCACCGATGATTGTGTCTCCACTGCCATGTGGGCACCACCGGGACACTGGGAAGCGTCAGCCGAACAAGCAGCGGCTTTAGTACCAGCATTCAATACGTGTTTCGGCGCTAATCTCGAAAAGTTTCAGGAAGGATTCGGTCTAGTCGGGACGAAGCATCCTCACGAGCCACACTGGTACTTAATTGGCATTGGAACGCACCCCGACTGGCAAGGACAGGGATTGGCATCGAGCGTTATGAAACCGATCCTTGAACGCTGTGACACCGAGGGTGTTCCTGCCTATCTTGAAGCCACGAAGGAACGGAATGTGCGCTTCTATCAGCATCACGGCTTTGAGCTGACTGGCACGATGGATTTTCCGGGCGGTGGCCCCAAGATGTATTTGATGTGGCGAGAGCCGCAGTAAGCTAGATGGTAGAAAGGGTAGTTCCTACTTGGAACTACCCTTATTATTGCAGCCGTTGAGATTACTCGTGGCGGGCTTTCAACTAATTAGCGTTCCGACCTCTGTTTCGCCCTGAACGGCCACGAACAGCGCATCCTCTGACCAGAAATCCAGCACTAGGATCGGCATGTTGTTTTCTTGACACATCGTGAAGGCCGTCGTGTCCATAACCTCGAAGCGCTTTTCCAGCACTTCGCCATAAGTCAGTGTTTCGTAGCGCGTGGCATCAGGGAACTTCTTCGGGTCAGCCGTATAAACACCGTTGACCTTCGTCGCCTTAATGATGATGTCCGCCTTAACCTCAAGCGCACGTAAAGCGGCAGCACTGTCGGTGGTGACATAAGGGTTGCCTGTGCCGCCAGCGATGATGACCACGCGCCCTTTTTCCATGTGGCGAATGGCGCGCAGGCGAATGTAAGGCTCGGCCACCGAGTTCATCTGAATGGCCGTCTGCACCCGTGTCGCCACGCCCTGACGTTCAAGCGCGTCTTGCAGCGCCAGCGCGTTCATCACGGTGGCGATCATGCCCATATAGTCGGCGGTGCTTTGTTCCATACCGCGACTAACGCCCTGCTGACCGCGCCACAGATTGCCCGCGCCGATGACAACCGCGATCTGTACACCAAGATCGTAAATGCGCTTAATCTTGACAGCAATCAATTCCGCATTATCCGGGTCGATGCCGCAGCCACCTTCGCCGGCTAAGGCTTCGCCGCTCAACTTGAGGATGATACGGTTGTACGCCAGTTCGTGCTTACCGTTGCCGTTGCTGCTGTTCGAGATCATATGCTGCTCCTTTTCTGGCTGTCAGTTAGTCTGTGTTCACCAGTCAGCAAGAATTTAAGCTGAAGGCTCAGGACTGATTAGCTGACTGCTATGCACAAAAAAACGGGACTAGCGAAACGCTAATCCCGTTCATGGGGTCATGAATGTAGGTGATCCTGTGGCGAATTTTCGCGCCGCAGCTTATTCATCACCGGGTTCTGCACCATTGCTGTCATTTTCACCGAGCGCGAAGCGCGCAAAACGCCGAATTTCGACGCTCTCGCCAATTGCGCCGACGGTTTCATGCAGCAGTTGGCTCACCGTCTTGGTATCGTCCTTGATGAACGACTGCTCCATCAACACGATTTCTTCGTAGAACTTGGTCATACGACCTTCGACGATTTTCTCCGCGACGGCTTCCGGTTTGCCTTCGTCAATGGCGCGGCGCTTCTGAATTTCGCGCTCCGCCTGAATGATCGCTTCCGGCACATCTTCGCGTCGCACATATTCCGGCGACAAGTTGGCGATATGCAGCGCGAGATCGCGGGCGAACTGCTGGAACTGCGGCGTGCGCGCCACAAAGTCCGTCTCGCAGTTGACCTCGACCAGCACACCGATGCGCTGGTTGTGATGCACGTAGGACGTGACAACGCCCTCATTCATGTTGCGTCCCGCGCCGAGCTTCTTGATCGCCTTCGCTAGACCTTTCTCACGCAGGTGTTCGGCGGCCTTCTGGAAATCGCCATCGAATTGTTCCAGCGCCTTCTTGCAGTCCAGCGGGCCTGCGCCAGTTGCTTCTCTTAAATCCTTAACCATTTGTCCAGTTATTGCCATTGTGGTACTTCCTTATTCGCTCTCGCCATCCGCATCGGGGAACAGGTTCGCGTCACGCAGCTTGGCCAACGTGCCCGCGCCCAAATAGCGCTCGTCGCCTTCTTCTTCCGTGTCCTCGTAAGCGCTGTAGTCCACCGTGCCGTCGCCTTCACCATCTTCGTGATCGTCCGGCTTACGCATCTGCTGGCCTTCAATGACCGCATCAGCCAGCGCACCGATAATCAGTTTCACGGCGCGCACCGCGTCGTCGTTCGCGGGGATCAGGAAGTCGATCTCGTCGGGATCGGCATTGGTATCGACCAGCGCCATCACCGGAATACCGAGAATATTGGCTTCTTTAACCGCTGTTGCTTCGCGGCGAGTGTCAATCACGATCAGCATATCAGGCAGGCGCTTCATATCACGGATGCCGCCGAGACGCAGTTGCAGCTTTTCGATACGGCGCTCCAACATCAGCGCTTCTTTCTTGGTCAGCAGGTCAAACTCGCCATTTTCGCGGCGCTTTTCCAGCTTCTTGAGCGTCTCAATCCGTTCGCGGATCGTGCGCCAATTGGTGAGTGTGCCGCCCAACCAGCGATGATTGACGTAAGGCATACCAGCACGTTCCGCCTCACGGGCGACGCTTTCCTGTGCCTGACGCTTTGTGCCGACAAACAGCACTGTACCGCCGTCGGCGATCATATTGCGAATATTGTCGTAATACTGGTTGAGGTTAACAATCGTCTGTTGCAAATCAAGGATGTGGATGCCGTTGCGCTCGGTAAAGATGAAGGGTTTCATCTTCGGGTTCCATTTCGGTGTCCGATGGCCGAAGTGTACACCCGTCTCTAAGAGCGCCTTCATGGTAACATTTGAAGGCATGATACGTGTATTCTCCTGTACGTGTTTGAACGATCACGCCCTTCTTCCCTGCGCGGCAACCCGGACGATTTCGCCAGAGCAACACACGCGCAAGTCCAGACGTGTGAAATTTGAGCAGGTCATAGACGCTGTTCGGGGCAGCATTTTAGCAGAACGGTGGGTCAGGTTCAAGACGGGGTTTCGAACTATAATAGGGTTCAAATGGAGTATTGGAACATGACAACTCAACGCATGATTGGCATTGATGAAACTCTTGCCGATGAGTTACAAGAAATCGCAGAGCAGGAAAATCGTTCGCTTGATGAAATACTCATGCGCCTACTTGCCTTTTACAAGCGAGAACAACCCCCAACGACACCCGAAATACCTGACTATCCGCCGCGTTCCGCGTGGAGTCTAACCGATGAGGACATCGAAGTGCCAGATGACATCGAGGATAAAGAGGCTTATCGGGCAGCAGCACGGGCTATCGCGCCGAAGCTGTATGAAAAAGCACGGGCGTATTGGCGCAAGGTAGTCGATCAAGAACGGTTCGCGCTGACAGACGAGGAACTCGATAAACAGTTCTGGCTGTTCGACCCCGATGGTGTGCCGCGCTTCAAATCCGAGAAAGGCACAATTTACCTTCCACCTGACCCGTTGGAAGCGCTGATCGGGTTGTTCAATAGCGATGTCACTGATGCTTCGATAACAGTGCGTGAAACAATGGCAAAGAAATATGGCCATATTGATTGACACAAGTTTCTTGTTAGCGCTCGTTTTCGCTTCGGATATGAATCATAGTGTCGTTCGTCGTGCGATGCGTGAGATCAGAGAGGAGCGCATTATCCCTGCTCCTGTACTGCCAGAATTTTTCTACATATGTGCGACTCGTATGAACTATACAGCGGCCATTAACGCCTTGGTACTGGTACAGTCAGACCTGTTTTCCATCGAAACCCTAACTCGCGTCGATATGCCGAGAATGCAGCAGATCATGGAAAAATACGCCGACAACAAATTCGATTTCGTGGATACATCACTGATGGCGCTATCAGAACGTCCGGGGATTGAGGATATTTATACCCTCGATCAGCGAGACTTTCGCGTTTTTCGGCCTAAACACTGTCCTTATTTGCGTATCTTTCCGTAGACGAATTGCGCTGAGAAGCGAAGATGCACTTTTAATTCAACAACTAGCCCTCAATAGGCGAAGGAACATTACTGTGGAAATCGTTCAATGTGCATCGTGCGACGGCTACGGCTGGATCACAGACGAATTTGAAGGCACGACAGACGACTGCGATTGGTGCGGCGGCACGGGCTATGTCTACCGTGATGAGAACGGTGTCGATCATCACATCCCCGACAGCGACTACGGCAAAGTGTCCGACACGCTGGAAAACCTCGAAACCAAGCGGATGCATAATCTCGGCTATAAAGGCGAAGCGATCCATCCGAAGAAACAGGCCATCCGCCTCCGCAAAGATGACAATTCAAAGACTTAACGCAGAGAAAAATCCATTGATTATTCCCCTCCCTCTCTGCCACCCTTGCATCCCTGCGTCAGGCTTTTTCTTCTACAATGGGCGGCAGGTGAACGACCACGCGGTTGACTCATTGGCCGGATCGACCTGAAACACATAGCGCCCGCCCACTTCGACGCTCATCGCCACCGAGCCGCTGCCAGATTTCAGTACGACAGTTTCGGTATCGGCGTCGTCCACGTTGATGAGGTCGATTTTCACCATCTCCCCCGCCGGAAACGTATACTCGAACTTATACACACCTGCCATAAGTTCAACCGTATCTGAAGCCATTGTGCCCGTTCCACGCAGCGAGAACTCGGTGCCGCGCAGCCGCTCCCCAACAGCGACCACTTCGCCATCGTCGCCAAGCCGCAGTTCGCGCTTGGGTTTGCCCGCAGGGCCGAAGAAATTCAAACGATCCCCGTAACGCACCAGCAGCCCAACCACTACCAGCGCAAAAATCGTAAACCCACATAACACTTCGAGTCCGATAGTCATGAGCGAAACCCCTGTGCAATAAAATCACATCTGACTCTGAGTCTACGCCTCTTAGAGCACAGCATGACCCCCATAATTAGGGCTACTCCGCGAACTTTACCTCGAATGTTTTGGCATCTGCCGCCGCGAAGCGCACCAGCTTTTCGCCCTCTGCGGCCAGCGCATCGCGGTTCTGCTTGGTGATAGGCGCGAACGGCTCGATGGTCAGCGTGGCGGCGCTTTTGGTCTTGTCGATCTTCCATCCCCCACGCACGAACCCGTCAACCAGAAATGTCGAACGCACTCGCAGTCCCGGCAAATACACTTGCGAACGATACTCGTCGGCAATGACGCGTGTGCGCTTGCTGTGCGACAGCAGCAGGTTATCGTACTCCGGCAAGAAGCGTTCCGGTGCGGGCATATCTTCCGCAGGGATCGGCATATCCGGCAAGTCGAAAACTTCGCGGCGGCCTTCATCGCGGTAAACGACCAGTTCCGGCCTTAGCGCATCAACCGCGTCTTTCAGCTTGGACAAACCCGACCACGTTTGCATATCGGTGACAGATGCCGGCCCGAACGCCGCTAAGTAGTGAAAGATCAGCGTCTTGAAATTGTCCTCAGTCGGCAGCGATTGACCGAGCCACGCCTCAGCCAGCGTGAATTTGGGGTTGCCGGGATAGCTCCACTCTGTTTTGGTCGGCACTTGCACCATCGGGATATGCGTCCGCACCGCATA
Organism: Anaerolineae bacterium; assembly: GCA_014379235.1. Classification (GTDB taxonomy): domain Bacteria; phylum Chloroflexota; class Anaerolineae; order Aggregatilineales; family Phototrophicaceae; genus JACMMD01. The sequence goes on along the minus strand of JACMMD010000803.1, from coordinate 1,315 downwards.
GCGCATCGAACCCACGTCAGCATCCGGCGCAAGTTCGGTTAACATGGCGCTGATCTCGGCAAAGCTGCGCGGCTCTTGGGTGATGAATTCTCGCGCTGCCGCCACCACTTTATAAAAGTCGATTTCCGCGCCGCGTCCTTTGGCAATGGCTTCGAATGCACTGGTCAGAACAGGTTGAAGAGTGGCCCGCAGCAGCAAATAATCTTTGGCAGTAAACAGATGCAGCGTGCTCCGCATCAACGTTGCTTTGATGACAGTATGTTCGTCGATCAAGCGCGATAGATCATCGCGTTTGAAGTCGTTCAGCCGCGTCCACAAGCCGATATAGGGCGCAATCGCTTGCTGTGCCTGCAACCCGACGAGTCTTTCTATCGCCGCCGGAATAGATACGTCCGCTCGTTCGAGCAGCATTTGACGCGCCAGTGTCGCCCGATTCAATTCGCGTAACGTCAACACACGATCAGCCATGATTTCGCTTTCAGCCTGTCAGCTTTTAGCACTTTCAACTCGTTACTTTCCGCTCGAACCTCGTGCCTCGAACCTTCTTCACTCAGAACTCAAAGCAGCTCCCGTATCGTATTCAATGCCGCGCTGATGATCGCTGTTACCAGCATCACTGCGTGTCCGAGAAAAACCAGCAGCAAGCCGAAACCGATAGTCAGCGGCGCTTCTCTATTGACCGCTGCATGAGCCGCTGTGTTGGCTAGAGCGATAAAGATCACGCTGGTCGTCACGAATACGATCATCGCGGCCAAAATGCCATGCAAAATGTAAAACCGCCGCGATAACCCGATGAAAAACAGCAGCCCATATAACACAATCGCCACATATATCAGCAGCGTATAGTCGCTCTCGTAGCGTAACAAATGCCAGCCGCCGAAAATCTCGTCTCCCTCGTCGGCTGTAAACCACGGCAGCATAAAACCTAGGCCGGACAGCAGCATCCCACCGATCATCGCAGCCAGAAATCGCCCCTGTAGCTCTGCCGCGCGATATTCGTTCCAGTTAAATTCTTTAGTCATGTTCGCTCCGCTATTCGACCCGCGTCACGGCCTGCGGCACGAGTACCGTGTTGGGCGACCAATTGCCCGCGAGATCAACCGCCCAAACCGCGAACTCATAACTATTGCCACTCGTGCCTGTGTACTGCGCTTCGGTGTGATCGGTCTCCAACCAAGGCTGCCACTCGCCGCCGTTGACGCGCACCCATACCGTGTACGACTCGATGCCGCTTTCATCCTCCGCACTCCACGCGATGCCGAATGTCGGTGCGCTGGTTGGCGGCAGCGCGATCATCTCGGTACGCGGTGAGCGT
>JACMMD010000802.1 GCA_014379235.1 Anaerolineae bacterium | reverse complement strand
TCTGTGGCTGTTCGCCAGTTCGCTCAAAGGCCCCGAAGAAGTCTGGACGAACGTGAACTCGCTTATTCCGCAGGTCTTACGTTTCGATAATTACGCGAGTGGTTGGGCCGGCTTCGGTGGCATTTCGTTCGCTACGTTTTTCAAGAACTCGTTTATCTACTCCGGCTTCGGCACGTTGTTCACAGTGACAGCTTCTGCGCTGGTGGCTTACGGTTTCGCCCGCGTGAAATTCACGGGGCGCAACTTCTGGTTCTCGATCATGCTGGTGACGTTGATGCTGCCGACACAAGTCTTGCTGATCCCGCAGTATATCATTTTCAGCAAGCTCGATATGCTCAACACCTTCTACCCGCTGCTGCTGCCCCGACTCGGTGGTGAAGTGTTCTTTATCTTCATGATCGTGCAGTTTATTCGCGGCATTCCGGTTGACTTCGACGAGGCTGCGATGATCGACGGAGCGAGTAAGGCGGACATCTTCTACAAGATCATCCTGCCGCTGATCAAACCCGCGCTGGTGACGGTGGCCATCTTCTCGTTCTACTGGTCGTGGGAAGAATTTCTACAGCCGTTGGTATATCTCTCCAATCCCAATCTGTATACGGTATCCGTCGCTCTGAGGACGTTTTCCGATCCCGGCGGCATCTCCAACTGGGGCGCGGTCTTTGCCATGTTGAGCTTATCGCTGGTGCCCGTGTTCTTCATTTTCGTGTTCTTCCAGCGCTACCTCGTGGAAGGCATCGCCACCAGTGGTCTCAAGGGGTAGCGTGGACATTCGACAGCGCAACGCCGAGTTTTTTGATCGGCTTGATCGAGCGTCGAGTTTGATACTAGCAAATCTGTTGTGGGCGGTGTTGTCTATTCCGTTGGTGACACTGCCCGCCGCGACTGCCGGATTGTTCGCCACCGTCGCCCCGCTTGCGCGTGGTGGACATGCGGAAGTGTTCCGCGATTTTTTCGGCGGGATGCGGCTTTACTGGAAAAAGGCGACGGTTATCGGCCTGATTGACGTGCTGATCGGCGCTTGGATTGCGTTCAACGTGCTGATCTTTCAGCGCATGGACATCGCGCAGCCGCTCACCTTGCTCTCGCAAAGCACCACGCTGTTTGTCGCGCTGGCCGCGCTGATGGTCAATCTGTATCTGTGGCCGCTGCTAGTGACCTTCGACCAACCGCTCCGATCCCTGCTCGCCAACGCCTTGCGCCTGACCTTCGCGCATCCCGCATGGTCGATTGGGATGCTGGCTGTGGCCCTCGTGTTGATCTTTCTCAGCCTGTTTCTGCCCTCTGCCTTTTTAGTAGTGGGCTTGGTTTCGGTGATCGCGTGGCTGATTTGTTGGGCCGCATGGCGCGTTATTCGCCGCTACGTCGCAGAAGAAGAACGCGCTAAACTAGAAATGTAAGTGATTTCGCTTGTTTTGGCTCTGTACACCGTACTCGGTACCCTGTACTGAAAAACTATCTACAGGATTATAAGGAAAGCCTATCATGATCCAGCGCAAACGTTATGCGCTCATTGGCACGGGTTCACGCGCCGGGATGTTCATCAACGCCATCAGCAGCACTTATCGGGACAGCGCCGAACTCGTCGGACTGTGCGATCTCAGTCAGACGCGCATGGATTGGTACAACGCCCGCTTGCAAAATGACGCGGGACTCGCCGCGCTGCCAACTTACCACGCCGACGATTTTGACCGCATGATCGCGGACACCAAACCCGATACTGTCATCGTCACCACTGTTGATGCCACGCATCACCGCTATATCGTGCGGGCGATGGAGCTTGGCTGCGATGTTATCAGCGAAAAGCCGATGACCACGCAAATCGACTCACTGCGCGCCATCTACGACGCGATTGACCGAACGGGCAAATCGCTGCGCGTGACCTTCAATTATCGCTACGCGCCTGCTTATACTGCCCTGCGCGATCTGGTTATCAAAGGCGCGGTAGGGCGTCCGTTGAGCGTCGATTTCTCGTGGCTGCTGGATACCAGTCACGGCGCGGATTACTTCCGGCGCTGGCATCGTGAGAAGCACAACAGCGGCGGCTTACTCGTTCACAAAGCCTCGCATCATTTTGACCTCGTGAACTGGTGGATTGGCTCGTATCCGCAGAGCGTCAACGCGCTTGGCAGTTTACTGTTTTACGGACGCGAGAACGCCGAGTCTCGTGGCGAACACTATCCCTACTCGCGCTACACCGGCGAAGAAGCCGCTAAGGATGACCCGTTCGCGCTGTCGCTGACCGACAAAGACGCCTTTCGCGGGCTGTATCTCAACGCCGAAGCCGAGACAGGCTATCTACGAGACCGCAACGTGTTCGGTGAGCCAATCACCATCGAGGACACGATGGCCGTCTCGGTGCGCTACCGCAACGGCGCGCTGCTGTCTTACTGCTTGATCGCGTATTCGCCGTGGGAAGGGCTGCGCGTGGCCATCACGGGCACAAAAGGCCGCATCGAACTCGATGTGGTTGAGAACATCAATCATCTGCTCGGAGACGGTCAAGCGCACACCAGCAAAGGCGCGTTCAAAGAGACCACCTTGCGCGTGTTCCCGATGTTCAGCAGCGGCCATGAGGTCGAAATTCCTGCCAGTGAGGGCGGTCATGGCGGCGCAGACCCTGTGATGCTGGAGCAAATCTTCTCGCCTAATCCGCCCCCCGACCCCTACCATCGCGCCGCGACCCATATCGACGGTGCGGCGTCAGTGCTGGTGGGCATCGCCGCCAACGAATCCATGCGAACTGAACGGCTTATCCACGTCGCTGACCTGTTCACGCTGCCCGAAACTTCCTCTCGCGCCGAACCGATCACCGCATCCTAGCTAACTTCTATGTAGGGGCAAGGCATGCCTTGCCCCAACCATAAATGCACAACGACTACCACGAAGCCCGCGCCGTGAGTTAATATCTACGCGCTAGTAGAGCGTATTTTGTTTGCCCGAAGGACGTAAAAATGAAAACTCAACAGCTCGGCAACACGAGCGAGGACGTAAGCGCGCTGTGCTTGGGCGCGATGTATCTCGGTACGCGGCAGGATAAAGCGACCTCGTTTCGTCTGCTCGATCAGTATGTAGAAGCGGGCGGCACGTTCATCGACACTGCCAATATTTACTCGCATTGGTCACAAGGCGGGCGAGGCGGCGAAAGTGAAACGCTGCTCGGTGAGTGGATGCGCGAACGCCGCAACCGCACCAAGATATTTATGGCCTCGAAAGTCGGCTTCGAGTATGGCAGTGTACCGCGCAGTTTAAAGCCGGAGTTGATCGAAGAAGAGTGCAATAAAAGCCTGAAACGCATGGGCATCGAGACGTTTGATCTGTATTACGCCCACGTCGATGACCGCGCCACGTCGCTAGAGGACACCATGCGCGCCTTTGAACGGCTGGTGCATAAGGGCAAAGTGCGTTGCGTTGGCGCAAGTAATTATGTGCCGTGGCGCTTGGAGCAAGCGCACTGGTTCAGCCGCATCAACGGTTGGTCGGATTTCTGCTGCGTTCAGCAGCATTACACCTACCTACAGCTTCGACCCGGCACGAACGTCTCGCCGCAGGAATTCGCCACCGATGAACTCAAGGACTACTGCCGCAATACAGGCATGACATTGTTGGCCTATTCCGTGCTGCAAAGCGGCGCATATACCCGTGATGATCGTTCGTTCAACGAGAAGTTCGCCATGCCCGACAATCAAGCACGACTGGCAACGGTGCGCGAGATCGCGGCGGAAACAGGCTCAACTCCCAATCAGGTTGTTTTGCGCTGGATGCGGCAGTCATCGCCCGCGATTATCCCGCTTATTGCGGCCAGCAGTGAGGAACAGTTACGCGAAAACATCGACGCGCTGAACGCCGATCTCAGCCCTGAACATATGCAGCGTTTGAATAAGGCGGGTTTGCCCGTGTAGAACGCAGTTATTGTAGGGGCAAGGCATGCCTTGCCCTTTCATTCTCCCTACAAACTCGCCGTCGGCCAACTATCGGCATCCCACACAATCGCAGAGATTCGCAGTGTCGGCAGTCCGTTGAGAGTCGCGTCGTAAGCGTGATACACTAACCAGTCCTGTTCATCTTCCCGTAGAACGGCATTATGTCCCGGCCCACGCCAGCGCGCATTGCCTTCGAGAACCAGCGTTCCGCCGCCGTCAGTCATCGCTAGTCCATCCGCATCGACATACGGGCCGGTGATGCTTTCTGAACGCCCCACTCGAATGTTATACGTGCTGGACGTTCCGGCACAACACCGATCAAACGAGACAAACAGATAGTAGTAATCTTCGCGTGAGATAACGAATGGCGCTTCAATTGCGCGGAGAGCGTCAGGGCGGCTAGCCAGCGAAAACAGTTCATCGTCTTCTGATGAGAGCAAGCCCGTTTGCGAGTCGATGCGCCGCATTTTGATGCCGCCCCAAAAACTGCCCCATGCAAGCCAGTGATTGCCATCGACATCGGTGGCGAGGTTGGGGTCTATCGCGTTCCAATCGTCGCTGCGTTCAGAAGCGATGACGAGGCCGTGATCTGTCCACGCATAGTCCGGCGAATCCAGATCAAGCGTCGGCGTGGTGGCGAGACCGATACGCGAACGGTTGCTGCCAAACGTCGAGACTGAGTAGTACAGGTGATAGAGGTCATTGAAGTACGAAATGTCGGG
>JACMMD010000801.1 GCA_014379235.1 Anaerolineae bacterium | reverse complement strand
GCACTCCTCGACTTCGGCGGCTCGACTGACAATACATTCGTCATTTTTATACAGTTTGGCGCAGTCTTGGCCGTGATTTTGTATTATCGGGATGATCTGGTATATCAGCTGCGCCACGTTCACATGGATGTCACGATACAGCGCTTATGGCTATGCATCTTGATCGCGCTCGTACCGGCGGTCAGCGTTGGCTTGGTGTTCCAGAATTGGATTAAGAATTTTTTGTTTTCGCCGCTGGTGGTGGCAATCTCACTGATCGTGGGTGGAATTCTGTTTTTGCTGGCCGAACGCACAGCCGCTGTGAAAGGACTGCCAATCCCCCGCGAAATTGAGACGATTACGCTCAGGCAGGCATTCATCATCGGTGTCGCGCAGATGCTGGCAATCGCGCCCGGTATGTCGCGCTCCGGTACATCGATTGTAGGCGGGATGATCGCCGGGTTGAATCGTAGCGCTGCAACGCGCTTCTCATTTTATCTCGCCATTCCGACGCTCGGCGGCGCGACCTTGTTTGAATTGGCAGTAAATCTGCATCACATACAGGCTAACGATTTGTTTGCCCTGTTGGCGGGAGCAGGAATTTCTTGCATAGTAGCATGGGCTTCGATTGGCTGGCTGCTGCGCTATGTCTCACGGAACAGCTTTGTATGGTTTGGCTATTACAGGATTATCGCAGGGATTGTCATTTTGTTGCTCCTCACGCTTGGTTGGTTATAATTATCCCTAACAGTGTCCTCTTGTCTCATCAGAGATCATAATTACCTCTATAAATTACGATAAATTATGATGATATGCTTTACTTTACGACAGCACGCGAAACTAAGGCGGTATAATCGGATAGGCGGGGCGCTGAGGACGTAGATTGCTGACGATGCGTCAGCGATGGAGCAGCCCTTATCTGTTAGGCCACGGGTAGGATGTCTGAAAAAAACAAATTGATGGTTGACATCCATAATGTAGATGAAGCGCTTCCACATAAAGAGGAGCGCAATCGCTATACGCGACGACAAGCCGCAGTTGCTGAGTTGAGTCAACTTGCGCTGTTCGGGGCGGATTCGCTGTCGCTGATGAACCAAACCTGCAAACTAGTGACTGAAACGCTCGACGTTGAATATTGCAAAGTGCTCGAACGGCGGCCTACGGGCGACCTGCTGCTGCGGGCGGGCATCGGTTGGCCGCTGGAACAAGTCGGGCAAGCGACAATTAGCTCTGAACACGACTCACAGGCCGGCTATACGCTGGCGACCCAAACGACTTTGATCGTGGAAAATCTGAAAACTGAGCAGCGTTTCAAGGATACTAGCCTGCTGAACGCTGCAATCGTGAGCGGTGTCAGTACGGTAATTCCCGGCAAGCAGCAGCCCTTTGGAGTCTTGAGCGCGCACTCGGCACTTCGTCGCAAATTTACAGAAGATGACGCTTATTTTCTGCAATCCATGGCCAATATTCTTGCGGCGGCTATTGAGCGCGAACGGGCCGAACATGCGGAGCGTGATCAGCGAGTGCTGGCCGAAGCGCTGCAACGCACTGCGGTTGTGCTGAGTACGACGCTTGATACAGACGAGGTGCTGGATCAAATTCTCGCGTGTGTGGCGCAAGTCGTACCATCCGTGACTTCGAACATCATCCTGCTTGAAGACGGCGTAGCACGAGTGGCACGGGCGCGTGGCTATGAAACGATGGATTTGTACGAGCAGGTAATGAAGCTGGAATTTTCCTTCGCAACCACGCCCAATATGCAGTATATGCACAGCACAGGGCAGGCGTTAATCATCGCTGACGTTACCACTTATGCTGGCTGGTATGATTTAGAAGCAACACGTTGGATTCGCTCCTATGCTGGCGCGCCGATACGGATGCGTGATGAGGTGATTGGCTTCATCAGCCTTGATAGTTCAGTTGTGGGCGCGTTCACCGCCGAAGATGCATTGAGGCTGCAAGCCTTTGCCGATCAAGCGGGATTGGCAATTCGCAACGCTCGTTTATACGATGCCTCGCAGCGCCACGCGGCGGAACTCGCAGCACTTTATCGGGCTATCACCTCGCTGATCGCTTCGGATAATATCACCGACGTGGGTTATCAAATCGCGCAGGCGGTATTACACGAATTCAAAAATCTAGACTGTGCCGTGTTGATGCTGGATGAAAGCCAGAAGCGTTTGGTTCGATTGGCCCGTGTAGGCGAGTACAGCACCTACACGAATGTTCCCTTGTATGTCGATGGGCCGGGGTTAGTGTCCGAAGTGGTTCGCAGCGGGCAAACGATCTACATCCGTGATACGCAGGAGGACACCCGTTTTGTGCCCGATGAGCCAAAGACGCGCTCCGAACTCGTGATCTTGCTGCATACAGGCCAGAAGTTAATCGGAGCGCTGGACTTGCAGAGTACGAAAGCTGATGCGTTCAGCCCGCAAGATCGACGCATCTTGCGCGCATTCGCCCGACATGCGGCGATTGCCGTTGAAACAGCGCAGCTTTACGAGGCCTTGCGGCGTGACGCTGACGAGCTTGAACTGCGCGTGGCTGAACGCACGGCGGCGTTATTTGCCGCGAATGAACGCGTTAAGGCGATTTTCAGCAGCAGCAGCGATGCGCTGGTGGTGACGCGCGTCGATGGAATGATTGAGCAGGTTAACCCGGCTTTTCATGAACTTTTTGGTTATCGAGACGGGCGCGTGATAGGTCGCTCCCTCTTTATGTTGGTCGCTCCTGATCATGCCGAATCGTTATCGGCGCTCTTGGGCGCAGTCGCGGAAGATCGTCAGCCGCGACGCGCCGACGTGTTAGCCCGACGGAGCGCTGGCACGTTGTTTCATGCGGACGCGGCGCTTTTCCCTGTGCTGGAGCGTGACGGCAAGCGCACGATGAGCGTGGTATGCAGTCTGCGCGACATCAGCGATACCAAGCGCATCGAGGCTGAACTGCGGAAGGCACTCGAAAAAGAGCGCGAACTGCGTGAACTCCAAGCTCGTTTTGTAGCGACGACCTCGCACGAGTTTCGGACACCATTAGCTACGATGTTAACGGCCAGCGATCTGCTAAAGCACTATAATGACCGTATGACCGAGGAGCAGAGAAAAGAACGCATCGATAAGATACAGACAGAAATCCACAATATGAAGCGCCTGCTTGACGATGTATTGACGATCAGCTATGCGGAGGAAGTTGGCAAGCAAGACTTTAATCCGGTGAAAACTGACCTTGCAGCCTTTTGCCGAGAAATGTTGGATGAAGTTCATTTCAGCATTGGCACTGGGCACATCTTCCGCTTTTCAGAAAAGGGCGACTGTTCGCAGGCGTTAGTGGATGTCAAGCATTTGCGGCAGCTCATCACGAATCTGCTGTCGAATGCGATCAAATATTCTGCGCCGGGAAGTACCGTATATTTTGAGCTTTCGTGTAACCAAGAAGGCATTACCTTACGCATTACGGATGAAGGCATTGGCGTTCCAGAAGATGATAGGGGACGCTTGTTTGACGCATTTCATCGGGCAAAAAATGTCGGGCATATTTCTGGCACGGGTTTGGGATTAGCGATTGCCAAGCAGTCCGTGGATTTGCACGGCGGTATCATTACATTTGAAACAGCAGTAGGCTTAGGGACAACCTTCACCGTCACGCTGCCGAATAGCTACAGTTAAAGGAAGTATAATGCAAAAGAAAATTCTCGTTATCGAAGATGCGCGCTCGCTGCGCCGTGATATTTTGGAGATGTTGACGTTCGAAGGGTTCGACGTGTTGGGGGCCGAGAACGGACTCGTCGGTGTCCAAAGCGCCCGTGAATATGTCCCTGACCTGATTATCTGCGACATCATGATGCCGGAACTCGACGGCTATGGCGTATTGCAAGAACTGAGGCGCGATGCTGGTACAGCCACCATCCCCTTTATATTCCTCACTGCGCGCACAGATCGTATGGATGTGCGTTTGGGCATGGAACTCGGTGCGGATGACTATTTGACGAAGCCGTTCACGGCATCAGAACTGCTGGCGACGGTGCGGGCGCGGCTGGATAAGCGTGACGTGCTTGAAAAAATCTCTGAAGCGCGGTTGGATGACCTGCGCGACAATATCATTCTGGCGCTGCCTCACGAACTGCGGACGCCGCTCACAGGTATTATGGGTTTCTCGGAAATCTTGATGTCCGATGGCGATATGATGGAGCCGGCACAGGTGGCGGATATGGCGAGGCATATCAACGTCGCCGCGCTGCGATTGTATCGCCTTGTAGAGAATTATCTGGCCTACGCGCAGCTTGAAATTATTTCGAGCGATGCCCACCGCTCGGCAAATGTACGCTCGATCAAGGTTGTGCGCCCCAAGACCAACGTCGAGATTTACGCGGCACAGCGCGCCCAAGCCTATGACCGCGAAGCGGATTTGCGCATGAATATCGAAGATGTGGCAGCAGTGCATATCTCGGAAGATAACCTCAAGAAAATCATCACTGAACTCACCGACAATGCCTTCAAATTCTCGACGTTGGGAATGCCCGTACAGGTGACGGCGGGGGCGGATGGCGGACGGTATACCATCTGTGTGACCGATCAAGGGCGCGGGATGTCTTCGGAGCAAATCGACGATATTGGCGCGTATAACCAGTTCGAGCGGAAGCTGTACGAACAGCAGGGTTCGGGGTTGGGCTTGATTATCGTCAAGCGCCTGACCGAACTGCACAGCGGCGAGATCAGCATTCAGAGCATTCCGAACCAGCAAACGACGATTTGCGTTTCGCTGCCGATGCCGTAAGGACGCTGCCTTCGTTGACCATTTCAGCGTACAACCTGTCATGACCTCTCTAAACATCCGGCCACCGCGCGTGTTTATCTCTTACGCACGCGAAGATGGCGAAGAATTCGCACGCGATCTACGTGAGAAGCTGGAAGCGCTTGACATTCCGACGTGGCTGGATCGTTTTGGCCTTGAAGGTGGCCGCGATTGGTGGCTGCAAATCCAAGAAGCGCTCAACAAAGCCGAGTTCCTCGTGCTGGTGATGACCCCCGCCGCTATGCTTTCGGCCAATGTGCGGAAAGAGTGGCACTATGCGCGCCAGCGTGGAGTCTGCGTCTATCCGGTGATGGTGGTTTCGGCTTATGAAGGCGAGGCTTTCAAGTCGCTGCCCAAGTGGATGCGCGACGTTCATTTTTACAATACGCAGCGCGAATGGGACAAATTCACGAAGGACTTGAACGAGTCCTGCGGTGTGCCGCGAGTACCATTCATGGTCGAAGAACTGCCACGCGATTACGTGCCGCGTCTTTCCGAAACGGAACAGGTGTTAGTGCTGCTGTTGAGCGAAACCCGCGAAGAACCACGCGCAGTGACGGCGGGGTTGCGGGGTGCGGGCGGCTTCGGCAAGACGACGCTGGCAAAGGCCATTTGCCACGATGAGCGGGTGCAGCAGGCTTTTGACGACGGTATTTTGTGGGTGACGCTCGGCGAACAACCGGGAGATTTAACCGGACGGGTTGAAGACCTGATCTATATTTTGTCCGGTAATCGACCCGGCTTTACGGGCCTCGATGCGGCGACGGCTTCGCTGGTCGAACTGCTGGCCGAACGCGACATCCTGATGGTGATTGACGACGTGTGGAACGCGGCTCATATGCGCCCTTTCATGCAGGGCGGGCCACGCTGCGCCCGCCTGATTACCACGCGCAACGATGCCTCGCTGCCGAACCATGCTCACCGCATCGAGATCGAAGGGATGCGCCGCGACGAGGCTGTGCGTCTGCTGACCATCGGCGTGTCGGGATTGGATGAGCCGGAGAATTTCAGCGCCGAACAACGTTTGACGCTGCGTGAACTGTCAGAGCAGCTTGGCGAGTGGCCGCTGCTGCTGCGTTTGGCGAACGGTGTGCTGCGGGAGCGGGTCAATATACATCGCCAAGCGCTGCCGGATGCGTTGGCGTATGTGGCAAAGGCGCTGCAACGGCATGGGCTGACGGCTTTCGATACTCGCCAGCCAGAAGATCGCGGGCAGGCGGTGGCTAAGACGCTGAACGTCAGCCTCGAACTGCTGCGCGAGATCGAGTATGACCGCTTTCGAGAACTGGTGATCTTCCCCGAAGATACCGATATTCCGCTTAGTACGGTGGCGCGCTTGTGGGGCGCGACGGGCGGGCTGGATGATTTCGATACCGAGTCCCTGTGTGAGCGTTTATATCAACTATCGCTGCTGTCGGGTTTC
>JACMMD010000800.1 GCA_014379235.1 Anaerolineae bacterium | reverse complement strand
CGGAAGTTATCGACGCCAAAATAAGTTGCGCCGACCATCGGAATATCGACGGCGATCACTGGAATGTTGGCGCGCTTGAACTTGTCCATGATGACGCTGCCCATGTTTTCGTCAAGCTGGTACTCGATCATCAAATCAAGACCACGCGCAATCAGATGATCGGCCACGCTCAGAGCGACGTCGCTGTTCATCTGGTTATCGGCCAACGCGAGATTGATTTGTCCGGCGCTTTGAACCGCACGTTCGAGTCCTCGCCGCACGTCAACCGCGAACAGCAAGTCTTCGCTCAAGTTGGCGAAACCGATGCGCGACGGCTGCGACTTGACATCATGCGGGGCAAATGTATCGACGGTATCTTCGCCACACACGGTCAGATTGACGGCGTGGCGGCGCAGGTCATCAATCACAGATGGGGCGATTTCGTCGTCGGTTACGATGTGCGCGATCTGCGGCAGCGCGGCGAAAGGCACAAGCCCGACCTGCCCAAACTTGCTCGAATCGACCAGCAGCACCACGCGTCCGGCAATGCCGATGAGGAGTTCTTTGATCTGCGCCTGCTGAACGTCAGCTTCGGTGACGCCGTTTTCCAACGTGAGGCCGACGCAAGACACAAAGGCCGTTTTCACGCGCAGGTCTTTGAGCATCGCTTGGCCGAGTGTGCCGTTGATAGCATTGCCATCGGCGCGCAAAACGCCGCCGAGCAGGATAACGGTGTGCGTCGGATTTTGGGCCAGCGTTCGAGCGACTTCGATGCCATTGGTGATGATGGTTAAGCCGCGCCGATCATGCAGAAACGAGGCGATGTTCAGCACCGTTGTGCTGGCGTCCAGCGCAATCGTATCGCCGTCTTCAATCATGTCGGCGGCCCACTGGGCGATCCGCCGCTTGGCATCGAAGTTCACCTGAGCGCGGGCCGCGAACACCGTCGCGGGGGGCGTGGTGTTTCGCATCGCAGCGCCGCCCCGTACCCGCACGATCAGACCTTCGTCTTCCATAGCGGTCAGGTCGTTGCGAATCGTGCCTTCGGACACGTCTAACAGGCGCGAAAGCTCGGTGACGTGAACACTGGTGCGCTCGTGAATCAGCCGCAAAATCGTTTGGCGGCGCTCATAAAGGGTCATCATAGAACTGGTTGACAGAATAATATCCTCATGTTAAAGTTTCAGCAATTTACAACAAATTTCGATAAGTTTCAACAAATAGCAACAAATCGAAAGAGGAAGTCACACCAATCTCGTTGTTGAAGTTTGCTCACAGATGTTTTTTCTCAAGAAGTTTACAGGAGAATTTCGAATGATAAAGCTCAATCGTAAAGCGGGTATCCACTTACTATCGGCGTTCGCTTTTTCACTCAGCACGGTTGCCTCGCTGACGGTTGGTATGGCTTTCGCGCAAGATGACTGCGCGACGGCGGCGGACAGCTACAAGATTGGTTTTGCCAATCTGACCGAGACTGTGCCGTTCACTCAGTTGGTGCGTCAAGGGCTGGAAGAAACTGCCGCAGAAATGGGCAATATCGAACTCATCATCGCGGATAATCGCCTCGATGGTGCAACCGCCCTGAACAATACCGAGAATTTCCTCACGCAGGAGGTGGATGGCATCATTCACTTCCAGACGGATGCGGCCTTCGGCAACGTGATTATGGCCCGGGCGCGCGCGGAAGGTGTGCCAGTGATCGCCATTGACATCCCCATGCCGGGCGCGGTGTTCTTCGGCGCTGACAACTACTTGGCCGGGCAACTGGCCGGCGAAGCGCTGGCCGCATGGGTCAACGAGAATTGGGATGGTCAGGCAGACGCGGCGTTGATGCTCGAACTGCCGCAGTCCGGCCCGGCTGTTGATGCACGTATGCAGGGTATGTTAGACGCTTTCCAAGCCAACGTCGAAAACCCTGTGCCAGAAGAAATGGTCTTCCACCTCGACAGCAAGAACACGCAGGAAGAATCTTTCCGTGTGGTGAGCGATACCCTGCCGCAAATCCCCGACGCTACGCACATCGTCGCGTTCTCGATTAACGACGGCGCGGGCATCGGCACGATTGCCGCCGCCGAATCCGCCGGACGTGGCGATCAGATTATGGTTGTTGGCCAAAACGCTGACCCCACCGGGCAGGAAGAAATGCTCAAGGAAAACAGCCGCTATCTCGGCGCGACGGCCTACTTCCCGGAGAACTACGGCAGTCTGCTCATCCCCACGATGATCGACCTGCTGGAGTGCCGCCCTGTGCCGCCGTCGGTGTTCGTCAATCATGTCTTCATCGGGCGCGATAACATCTGCGACTACTACCCCGAAAGCTGGCCGGATGCTTGCGGCGCGATGGCCGAAGCTACTGAAGCAAGCTAACCAATAACCCTTTATTTTGGGGCGAGAATAACCCTCGCCCCGAATTTCATTTTATACTGAACTCATGTCTCATAAGAAATTTGCAATCCCATAGGGCGACCCAGCGGGTCGCCCCTACAAAATATTCGATAGTGACCTGAACAAAATGAATGCAACCTCTACAGTAAGTTTGCCTGCGAACAGCGTTTGGCGCGGCAGGAACGCGGCCACGACCATCAGCCTGTTGGTAACGTTTCTCGCTCTGGTAGCCTTTTTCACATGGCGTTCACCGAACTTTTTTACGCTCATCAATCTGGTGAATCTCGCCAGCACATTAGCTATCGTCGGCATTGTATCCATCGGTGAAACGATGGTCTTGATTACGGGCGGCGTGGATATTTCCGTCGGTGCGGCAGCGGCGCTGACAGGCGTGGTGATGAGCATTCTGCTGCTGGAATACGAAGTCGGGTCGATCTGGTTGTGCGCGCTGATTGGCGTGATCGCCGGGACGCTGGTTGGCGTGGTGAACGGGCTGTTGTTGACGCGCTTCAAGATCAACGCGCTGATTGCCACACTCGGCACGTTTTCGATTGCGCGTGGGCTGGCGTTCGTCTTCAGCGGCGGGCAGAGCAACCTCGTCAATGATGCGACATTTCAATTCATCGGGCGCGGTAATATCGGCGGCATCCCGTTTTCGCTGCTGCTGATGTTGGCGCTGTACGTGATCTTCTGGTTGGTGTTGAACCACACCCCGTTCGGACGCAATTTGTATGCCATCGGCGGCAGCCGCGAAGCCAGCCGCTTATCGGGTATTCGCGTCAACCGTCATCTGCTGGCCGTCTATGCCATCTGCGGGTTTCTGGCCGCGCTTGGCGGCATCATTAACGTGTCGCAGTTAGCAACGAGCGCGCCGAGTTCGTCGGTTGGGTTGGAGTTCGCGGTGATCGCGGCTGTCGTTCTCGGCGGCACAACGTTGGCGGGCGGTAAAGGAACGCTGATCGGGACGCTGATCGGTGTGATTATCTTGCGAATCCTCGATAACGGGCTGACGCTGCTCAATATATCGTCATTCTGGCAAGACGCGGCACGCGGCGGTGTGCTACTGCTGGCTGTTGGCTTCGATCAACTGCGCCAGCGTTGGGCCGCCAGAGAACGCCACACGGGTGAATCGCTATGAGCGAACGACGCCCCTTGCTTGTAATGGAAAATATCACTAAGAGTTTTTACGGCGTGAAGGTGCTGGATGACGTGTCGCTGGATTTGTATTCCGGCGAAGTGCTGGCGCTGCTCGGTGAAAACGGCGCGGGCAAATCAACGCTCATCAAAATCCTGAACGGCGATTATCAGCGCGACGCTGGCGACATCATGCTCGAAGGCCAGAGGGTCGAGTTCCGCGAACCGCGAGACGCCGAACAGCGCGGCATCCGCATGATCTACCAAGAACTGCATTACGCGCCGGATTTGTCGGTAGCGGAGAATTTGCTTCTCGGACACTTACCGTGCAAAGGCTGGTTTGTCGATTGGTCGGCGGTGGAAGCGACAGCACAGCGCTATCTCTCTATGCTGAAAGTGGCCATTTCGCCCCGCGCCCTGATGCGAGACTTGAGCGTGGTCGAGCGCGAAATCGTGGAAATCGTCAAGGCGCTGGTCATTCAGGCGCGCATCATCGTCATGGACGAGCCGACGGCGGCGCTAACCCCGCGAGAGGTTGATCGGCTGTTCGAGATCATCAACAACCTGCGTGAACAGGGCGTTTCGATCATCTATATTTCGCATCGCTTGGACGAAATCCCGCGCATCGCTGACCGTGTAACCGTGCTGCGTGATGGAAAACACGTCGCCACGCGGGCTATTGCTGAGGTTACAACCCGCGATATGACGCGGTTGATGGTCGGGCGCGAACTCGAAAGCCACGAGGGGCGCGGCGGTCAAGTGAATGTCTCCGAGCCTGTGCTGACGCTCTCCGGTTTGAGCAAAGCGGGCGCGTTTGCGGATGTCAGTTTAGAAGTGCGGGCTGGCGAAATCGTCGGTATTTTCGGTCTGCTTGGCGCGGGGCATACGCGGCTGACGCGGGCCGTATTCGGCGCGGAGTCTTATCATAGCGGTAAGATCGCGGTCAACGGGCGGCCTGTCATCATCCACAGCCCACGCGATGCACAACGCGCCGGAATCGGTTTCGTGCCGATTGACCGCAAAGTGCAGGG
>JACMMD010000799.1 GCA_014379235.1 Anaerolineae bacterium | reverse complement strand
GCCGGGGACGAGTGCCCGGTGGTGATGGTGTTATAAACCGTGCTTATGTGCAGCACGGTTCAAAAGCAAACTTTACCACACAAGCCCTACCACTGTAACCATTCGGGCCACAATGCTTAATGAGCTTTAAGCTGTCAGCCGTTAAGTAGTTGTCGAGCACTATCGCGTAGGGACAGGTCTCAGATCTGCCCCTACAACTACTAAGCACTGCTTACGGCAAGGGTATCGCCACCGAAGCCGCCTCGCCGCTGACTTCTGGCAGAGAACGAATCGGTGTTGAACTGGCCGCCTGAATCAACGTCGCGTTGACCCACGCCTGCGTCATATCCGGCAGCAGCACCACCACCCAACCGTTGCTCGCATCACGTCCGATCAAGTTCACAGGCGTACCGAAACTCAAACTGGCGACAGGATTGAAGCCCGTTCCCGGCCCGCTGCGTGCATTGACGTTATCGCCGTTGATCGTGCTGCGTGTGATATTGCCCGCTGCACCACCGCCGCTTTGAGCAGCGTCACCAAGCAGCAGGTTGAACAGCCACGGTTGCAGCGCGACATCCGGTTCGAGCGGATCAGCCGTGATTTCGCCCGCTAACGGCACACTCTCTGGGCAAGGCGGCGGCTCTGTTCCATCTATATTTTCCTCGTGAACGATTCCGCCCGTCGCCACATTGACGACGATATACGTTTCATCCAAACGAATCCGCCGCGATTGTATACCGCCATCGTAGGTGCAAATTTCAACCTCAGTCGGGGTGACACTGCGGCAAAGCGCCACGTCAACGCCACTGGCATCCGTCGGCATCACTTCCGACGGATAATAATCGAACGCCGCATCAGGGTCGTAGATGGTGAACGGTGCGCTGTGCTGCGGCATGTCGCCGTTATCGGCGTTCGGTTCAGATGCCACCTGACACAATGAGTTGTATTCCGGCAAGCTGCGAATCGGCTGTGAAGGCGGCGCTTGATGAACCGTTGGCAGCGATGCCAGCGCCGCCTCATCCGTCCAATTGATGAACGAACTCTCTTGCGGCGCAAGCCACACCTGACCCTCGCAGCCTTCGCCCGCTCCATAGATCAGCAGCTCACCGAAATCTGTGCGACCTACTGCCATCACCGTTTCGTCCACTGCCAACGCACACGTTCCCTGCTGCCCAAGCTCAAGATAGGGATTTGCCACCTGCGCCGCTGTACCGATGATGCCCTGTCGTGCGCTGGAAATGCCCATGATCGACACCCCGCCGTCCGCGCCCCCCGCCATCACCAGACCATCCGGCGCGAACGCGACACTCGTCGCTATCAACTGTGATCCGGTTATCTGCGCTTCTTCCGCGAACGAGTACATATTCCATAGTCGGTAAGACCCATCGCGGCTGCTCGATGCCAGAAGATCGCCGGACGGGTGGAAGGCGATGCCTGTCACCGCGCCGCCATGCCCTTCCAGAACCTCGACCTCGCGGCGCTGCGATACACTCCACAGGCTGATTGTGCCATCATCGTTGCCAGTGGCCAAAAGCAAACCGTCGGGGCTGAACGCAAGGTCTTGAACACTGGCGTGGGTACTCTGTAAAACCGCCGCTTCTGTGCCGTCGGCCACATTCCACAAACGGATCGTATTATCGGTGCTGCTCGTCGCCAGCAAGTTTCCGTTGGGGCTGAACGCGCTGGAGATAATACTGCCCGTATGGCCTTGCATGGTTCGCACTTCCGCGCCTGTGGCTACATCCCACAGTTTCACCGACAAATCGTCGCTGACCGATACCAACAGCAAACCATCAGGGCTGAAATCAACATCATTGACCATGCTGGTATGCCCCGCGAACTGCATTTGTTCCGTGCCAGCGGTGACATTCCACACACGCACGGTGTTATCGCGGCTGCTGGATGCGATCAGCGTACCGTCAGGGCTGAAACTCACGCCCGTTACAGCGTTGGAATGCCCATCGAGCCTGACCGCCACTGGATTGGCCACCGACTCCGCGTTCAACGTCCACACCGAAACGCTGGTGAAGTCCGCCGCCGCCAGCGTCAGCGTCGTTCCATCTGAAATCGGGCTAAAGACCAAACTGTTCATATCGCCGCTGCCGTTTAAGAGGCCAACGGCGCGCATTCCCCCCGCGTTTTGCTGATTAATCGCGGTACTCAAAGTGGGGTCAACGCCCTGCGCCGCAGCAGTCAGCGTCAAAATGAACAGCATCAGGGCCGCCGTAGTAAACATCTTTAGTAAAAAAAAGCGCATTGTTTCCTCCGTGATTACGTAATGACATTCTTTATGATACGCCGTGTTGGGTGCGCCGTACCTTTAGAATCCATTGGGCTGGTGTCTGACGCTGGCTGACGCTTTCCCAACGCCATCCGCCGCGCCGCACCGCGTTGAGTTTGCTTGTGCTACAATCTGTCTCAAATATCTACGGAACTCGAACGAGCGGTTTACCAACGGGGGTCGAAGCATGTCCGTAATTCACGCGATGGAAGCGCAGGCCGTAGCTGAAGAAAATCTGTTGCAAAAGGCCAATGTTGTCGGCGTCGGGGTTGGTCTCAAGAACCCAGAGAGAGACGGCAACGAAATCGCAATCGTGGTGCTGGTCGAACAAAAAAAGCCCATAGCCGCGCTCTCCGCCGAAGACCTCGTGCCGCCAGAAGTGGGTGGAATTCGCACCGATGTAATGGAAGTCGGTGTCATCCGCGCTCAAGATTCGCGGGGACGTTTTCGCCCGATCCCCTGTGGCATCAGCATCGGCCACTACAAAGTTACCGCCGGGACGCTCGGCTGCATCGTCACTGACCGCACAACGGGCGAGAAATATCTTCTCTCCAATAACCATGTTCTCGCTAACTGCAACGACGCGCTCATTGGCGACCCGATTTTGCAGCCGGCCTCGATGGACGGCGGCAACAATCCGGCAGATGTGATCGCTCGTTTGGAGCGCTTCATCGCCTTGAGCTATATCGAAGGCCCCATCACACCGCCGACACCTACTCAACCACCGACGCAACCGCCAACACAGCCGCCACCAACGACACCCACACAGCCGCCGCTGCCGCTGCCGCCTGTTGACCAACCACCAACGACGCCCACTCAGCCGCCCGTTAATCCGCCAACCACATCGCCGCCGACTACTGGCTGCGACATCACAAAATCTGTCGCCGTCATCGCCAACGTCATCGCGTCGATGCTTGGCTCGGAGAACCGTCTGCAAGTCACTTCGACTGCGGCACAAGCGGCAGCGGTAATTAGTTCACCAACGCTAACGCGCAGCCTATCGCCGGAACTGATGGCGATGGCGGCGGACAACGGCGTCGACTGCGCTCTCGCCCGCTTGATTGACCCGTCGATGTTCAGCAGCGAAATTCTCAATATTGGCACGATCAGTGGCACAAAATCTGTCTCGCTTGGCATGTCGGTGCGAAAGATGGGTCGCACGACAGGCTTCACGCAAAGCACAGTTACACTGCTGAACGCGACCATCACCGTCGCCTATAACACCACCTCTGGCCCGCGCACGGCCCGCTTTGTCGATCAGGTATTCACCACCGCCATGAGTCAGGGCGGCGACTCCGGTTCGCTGATCGTGGACGGCGTTGAAAACAAAGCCGTCGGACTGTTGTTCGCAGGCTCAAGTCAAGTCACGGTGTTCACGCCGATTGAGCGTGTGTTGAACTCGCTCAACGTGATGTTTTAACGCAGGATTGCGTAGGGGCACGATGCATCATGCCCCTACAAAGTCAGTACATTTCGCAAGATATTAGCTCAGGAGGACGCAGCCATGTTCGGTCAAGACGACAACCAAACGCCCCCCACATCGAGCCAACCCGACAATACAGTAGACAGCAGCCACAACGCCATCACGCAGGAAACAAGGCGCGTCGACATAGTCGACACTGCCACCAATGTCGGCAGTCAGGCGGAGCGCATGAACCAGATTTCGCAGGTGCAGGCGCGCTATGCCGACCAACTAATGAGCAAGCCGCATGTGCTTGGTGTGGCGGTAGGCATGGCACAAGAAGGCGGCATTTCAACAGGCGAACTGGCGCTGGTGGTGCTAGTCGATACGAAAGTTCCGTCGGCGCAGCTTGCGGCAGAGGACGTGATCCCGCAGCATTTGGACGGTGTGCGCGTCGATGTTCAGGAAGTCGGCGAGATTTACGCCCAATAATCCGCCATCTCAACAGGACAGCGCTCAGTCAGCAACCAGAAAGCACTCGCATTAGCGCCGCTTGTAGTGTAGATTTGGAACGCTTTTGCCAGCCGATGTGAGGAATTGGTTTATGTTCCAGAGCGTACAATCTGCTAAATCCATGCTGCATCGTCAGCAATCTCTCGCCCGCGCCCTCATTGGGATCGTGGTCGTCTGTTTGCTGGCTACAGCTTGCACACTGAACAACGTCGTCCCTAATGATCCCAACGTCAATCAAGTGGCTATCACAGGCGCACCAACGGTACGCATCGCCGGGCCGCTACCGGATACCACCTTCCTTGAAAACGTAGCGGTCAACATTCAAGCGCAGGTCGCCAACGCCGGCCCCGACATCGCCCGCGTGGAAATCTCTGTCGATAACACCATCGTCACCACGATTGCGACGCCCAATACGGCGGGCGCAGCGACGTTCAGCGTGGCCCACGCATGGCCCGCGCTCGGCGCGGGGACGCACACCATCAACGTAACCGCTTTCCGCGCTAATGGCTCGGCCAGCCAACCGGCCAGCATCAGCATCACCGTTTCAGGCCCAAGCGTCACCGTCGAAGCTACAGCCGAAGTCGAAGACTCCGGCATCGTCGATCTGGAAGTGTCGCCAGAAGCGGGCGAAGACACCAGCGAGGAAGATCAGAGCGGCGACGACACGCAGGCCGACACGCCGCCAGTCACCGAAGAAGCATCGACGGACGAAGAGCCAGTGGAAGAACCTGACGACGAAGAGCCAGATAATTCCGGCCCACCAACAGCGCGCTTCACCATTGGTGTCAATGTGCGCTCCGGCCCGAGTACGCTGTTCAACCCGCCAATTGGGAGTTTCGCCGCTAATCAGGAAGCCGAAATCACTGCCGTCAATCCTGCTGGCGACTGGTACAAAGTTCGCTATTTCAACAGCGAAGGTTGGGTGTTCGGTCAACTCATGACCCTAGAGGGCGATACGTCCAGTCTGCCCGTCGATCAAGGGCCGCCGCCACCGACCATGACCCCCATTCCGCCGACGGCCATTCCGGTCACAGCCACGCCGCAAAGCAGCGTCAATCTAGTTATCACCGAAGTGACCTTCGACCCGGATGACCCCGACGAGAACGAAACATTTACGGTTTCGGTTACCGTGCGGAACGATGGCAGCACGCGCTCGTCCGGCGGCGGTTCGGTGCGCGCCGAGTTCACCAGCGCCCGCGAAAGCGGCATCGTCACGGGCAGCACCAGCGGCGGGTTCCCCCCGCTCGACCCCGGTCAGACGTTCGAGTCAGAAATGCGGATGACGATCAACACCTATATCGACGAGCGCCATAATGGACGCTTCACGGTGGACGCCAACAGCGAAGTCGCCGAAACCAACGAGGGCGATAACGTCGCCACCAAAGACATCGACAGCCTTTAGTTAAGCAGCGCTTTGTGTAGGGGCACGATATATCGTGCCCCTACAGCGCTATTTACTGCTGCGCCACCATCAACGCCTGTGCCGCTGCCTGCGATGGCGCGAACGCCAGCAAATGCCCGTTCTCGCCCTCATCGACGATGCATAACGCCTCAGCATCACTCGTCCAGCAGTCGTCGCTGAGTTCGGTTTTTTCCGCCTCGAAGCGCGTATTGCCAAATTCGGCAAAAGCTTCGGCAAATTCCGCCGCATCTTCCGGCGTATCCCACACAAAGCGCACTACCCACGCCAGTCCGCCCGTTTCTTCATTGTGGAATATCAGGTAGCGATCCCCGCCCCAACCTTCCGCCGCCATACGCGCTGACCGTCCGGCAAGCTGCGTATCGAGATATTCGCGCAGGTAAAACTCGCCCATGGTGCGATCCCACACCAGCGACCAGCCCTCACCGAGCGCAGCAGTGTAGTCGGTGTCATCAGGGCGCAGCGTCACCGCGATAGGTTCATCACCTGCGAAATAACGGTCAGGGTGCAAAATCTGTTCGGTAGACTGCGGCAGGTCGACATAAGCCCCATCCACCGCCGCCCAACCGCCGCGCCCGTACAGCGCCGCGACGAACTCCGCGCCCGCGAGATACGGGTACATCAGTTCGTTGGCGATGACTGGCGGCGTCCCCTGCGGCAAAAATAATCCGCCCGATTGCAGCGCACTCCCGAGGATACTAAACACCGCCATCGGGTTATCTTGAGTAGCCACAATCGCGTATTGGTTCATCACTTGCGTCGCATCGCCTTCGATCAAGGCTTGCAGCGCCATCGTGCGGTCAGGCTCATTGATGCTCTGTTCGGACGTCAAACCGAGCGTTTCGAGTCCGAAGTGCATATCTTGAAGCGCATGAACGTACTCATGCGAGTAGATGATCTGCTCCATCACCGGCAGTTGGTCGCCGGGAGTATCGCCCGAAAACAAGACGACGTTCATGATGCGCGTGTCGATGTCATAAAAACCCGCGATCTGGGCATTCAGCAGGGTTTCGTAGAGTTCGCGCAGGTCGGCATCCGGCGGCAGCAGGTCGAACGCGGCGTAAAAGAGCAGCAAACGCGCCGCTAGTTCCGGGTTCATTTCTTCATCCAACACCGTATTTACATACTCACGCAGGTCAGCACGAGTCGGGAAATCGCGCTCGATAGGATCGGTACTATCCAGCCCGCGAATAGTGCTGGTGGTCGACTCGATCTGATCCATCTGCCCTTGCAGCGCCGCGCTGACAACGGGCGGCGTCTCCTGTGCCGCCACCACACCAAACGATAAGCTCACAATCCCTACAGCGATAAGCCACAATCTACGTGTTTTCATCGGCAACCCTTCTCTAATAGCCATTAATAATTAGCCGTTAGCTTTTTACTCGAACCTCGTACCTCGAACCTGTTTTTACATAGTCCCCAGTCCGATTATGACAAACCCATCTTCCACCGCCGCGCCGTCTCGATCTGTGACCGGAAGCCGCTCGTTCTCAATATCGACCCAACCGATTCGCAGCGACCAGCCCGCCGTATCCGTCCCCGCCGCCAGCGGGAAGAACAAGCGGTCAACAACAGGCTCGCCTACATCCCAAGCGCTTGTCGGCATGTACCCGCCCTGCGGCGCTCTATCCTGCTGCGCGACGATGTTGCCCTGCGCGTCCAGTAGATGCACAAACCAGTAGTAATCGGTGTCCGGCGATTGGGTCGCTGACCACTGTAATGTTATACGCACACCGTCAGCGGCAGTTGCAATGCCGTAAGTGTCCAGCGTGACCGGCCCGAAATTCCAGCCGCCCAACTCGTTTGCTTCTGGCGCAGGCATCAGGTCGAACAGGACAGCACGATGCGGCTCATCGGTTTCACTGTCGATGGTGTGCTGCTCGATAAAGCTGGCATTCTGCCACAGCCAGCGTTCCTGCCAGTTAGACTCATCAGCCACGCCGAACCACGACAGCAGCCACAACCTACCGCCATGCTCATTCTGAGCCAGCCGCCGCGCATAATCCCATACTTGCTGTGCTTGAGTGTCGTCGGGGTCTGTCGGCGCGTTAATCGAAATGACGTGCGAACCGCCAGCGCCGCCGATGTCTACCGTGCGCCCCTCTAAAAGCTGAGTCGCAGCCAGCACCACTCCCGGCGGCTGCATGGCCTCGTCAAGTGCGATGATCGGCTGCTGTCCCGGCTTGATCTGCTGGCGCGCCGCCACCGTATATAGGCTGACGAACACCGCAATCACGGCGAGTGTCCACTTTAATCGCGGATGCCGCACCTTCACCAAAGCAAACACCATCCCAAGCACGATCAACGCCAATGCCGCCGCGAGATGGATGACATCAATTTCAGGTTTCGTCCATGCCGCGTGTAACGGATAGCCCTGCTGAAACAG
>JACMMD010000078.1 GCA_014379235.1 Anaerolineae bacterium | reverse complement strand
TGATTTCGCATGAAGGCATCGTCGCCTGTCCAGCGCCAGAACTGCCACACGGCATAGGCGATGTCAGTCGAGATGTGCTGTTCGCGTTCGCCTGTCCAGATGCGAATCTTTGAGCCATCGGGCAGCGGGTCAGACCATTTCGGCGTGGTTTCGATGCCTGTATCGGCGCTTTCCCACGGGAACATCGCGCCCTCGAAGCCATTGATACGGGCATTTTCTCGCGCAGGTTCGAGCAGGTGATAGCGGTACATCAATAGGTTGCGGGCGATGTCCGGCTGCGTGAGGATCATAGTCGGCACAATGAATAGTTCGGTATCCCAGAAGACGTGACCCTTATAGCCAAGCCCCGACAGCGTTTTCGCGCCGATACTGACACGATCTTCGTGGCGCGGCGCGGCGATCAGGATGTGGTACATGACGAAGCGCAGCGCGATTTGTGCGCTTTCGTCACCCTCGATTTGCACGTCGCCGGTTTGCCAGCGCTCGTCCCATGTCTCATCGCTTGCGGCTTGCAAGTGATTGTAGCCAACACAGGCGGCTTCGGTGACGGCGTTCTGCGCCGCTTCGAGCGGGTCGGGTAAGTCACGACTGGTGTAGATCGCCGTTAGCTTATCGACAGTCGCCGATGCTTGAAATTCCAGTTTGAATGTCGTGCGAACGCGGGGGCGTACATCGTCATTGATGGCTTCAATCGGCGCGGGGCTGACTAAATACGATGCCATGCCGAGTTTGTAGCCTGCTTGGCTAGTCACTGCGCCGACGCTGACCCTGCCATCTTCAACTGACGTAGTGATGTTCGTCCAGTGTCGGCATCCGTCGTTGCTGATGTCGGTGTCGATGCCGCTTTCAATGCTGATTTCAGTGGTGCCGTCGATGGCAGTGATAGTCACACGCTGGGCTGCGAGATGTACATTTTCCATATTGGCGAAGCGCTCGAAAACAAGGCGCACCATGCCACCGGATGGAGCGCGGAACAGCACTTCGCGCTTGAGCAGTCCGCGCTCCATGTGCAGCGTTCGGCGGAAACCGAGAACGCCTTTGGGAAGTTCGCCCCATACATGTTCCTGCGGCGTCATATCAAGCGGCGTACCGTCGATGCTGATACGCATGTCGAGCCAGTTGGGAAGGTTGACGAGTTCGGGGACTTTCTCACCGACTTGATTGTAGATGCCGTGAACCAGCGTCACGGGCATGTCGTCTTCGTAGCGTTCTTCAAAAGCGGCGCGGGTGCTGAGATAGCCGTTGCCGACAGAAAACAGGGTTTCGTAATGGCTCAGTTTTTCTGGCTGAAACGGAAACTCGGAGATCGACCAGAGGTGTCGCCCACTTGTCATAACTGACCAAACCTCACTGCGTAACGTTTTATGAATAACAAATAGTTAAACGTTTAAGTCAACACTAACGCGCTGGTCAGAGGTTTTCAAATTTTCTTATCGGTGACTAATTTTTATGTGAAAAACGGCTCAAGGGAGGTTAACGGTCAGCTTATCAGCCTTTAGAACTCTTTACTCCGTACCCTGTACTAAATCCCTCAGAACTCAGCACTTCTTAACGTGGCGCACCTGTCGATTCGCGGATCACCATTTTGGGCGCTACAAGGCGCGAAGGCTGCGGCGCTTGCTTATCGAGAATCAGCTCCAACATGCCGATCAACTCACGCCCGATCTCGGCAATCGGTTGCTGAATAGAGGTCAACGCGGGACGTAGATACTGCACGAGCGGCGTGTCATCAAAGCCAATGACCGACAGCGTTTCGCCAACGATGAATCCGCGTGCTTCGGCCTCGTTCATCACGCCGATGGCCATTAGATCACTAACGGCAACAACGGCGGTAGGCTGTTCGTCACTCGGCAAATCGCACCAATGCGCGAAGGCCGTTCGACCTGCTTCAACAGTGTGTTCGGCGCGCTGGATATAATCGGGGCGTGAGGGGATTCCGGCCTTTCGTAGCGCTTGAAGATAGCCAGCCAGACGTTCGTTGCCTGTACCAGAGTCTTCCGGCCAGCCGACACAGGCGATACGCTGGTGGCCTAAGCTGATGAGGTATTCCACTGCTTCTTCGATGCCGCGCCGGCCATCGGTATCAACGTAGGGGAAATCCCAGTTGAAATCGGTATCGGCGTAAGCGCGCCCAAAACTCACGAACGGAAAGTTCTGCTCCAACAGAAAATGAATACGCTCGTCCTTGATGACCGTATCGGCCACCACAAACGCATCTACGCGCCCCGTCCGAATCAAGTCCTCATACACGGGTACAGGGTCGTATGCAGGATAGGTAAACGTCAGCAGGTGGTACCCCGCCGCTTCCGCCGTATGCGCCAGATAATAGATGAACTGGTCAAGCACCGAGTTCACCTGATTCTGCGGGGCTTTGTGCCACGCATAACCGATCAATCGGCTGCGGCTGAACTTGAGGTTGCGCGCCGTGACGTTGGGTGAGTAGCCGATACGACGCGCAGCATCTAATACTTCGCGGCATGTATCTTCACTGATCGACGCGGTTTTGCCATTGATGACATAGGAAACCGTTGCAATCGAAACACCGGCCTCTCTGGCAACATCTTTAATCGTGGGCATAGATTCACCTTATCAGGATGGTGGAATACTTTAAGAGGATAACACGTTCTAAAGGTGATGAGTAAAAATCTATCCCGGCTGTGCCCGCAAGCACAGCAAACGCATTTCGGGGTTGCTGTTATACCGCTACTCCGGCTACTATATGGTCTATTGGGCGGGCAAGTATTTGTCTTATTATCGCTGCATGTTCAACTTGGCGACGTATCATTAAGGGTAGATTCTAAATCTACCGTCTAGCATTGTACGCTGCATAGGGTACAAACGGCCAGCTAACGAGCAACAAAATTAACTTTTGTTAGAGGAGTCTTGCATGACCAGACGGGTCGTCATCACGGGTCTGGGGATGGTATCCCCATTGGGGCATACCGTTGAAGAAACTTGGAAAGGCATAACAGCGGGCAAGAGCGGCGTCGGGCCGATTACCCGTTTCAACACCGAAAATCATCTGGTTAAGATTGCGGCAGAGGTCAAAGACTGGGACCCTAGCCAATACATGCTGGCCAAAGAAGCGCGCCGCCGGGATCGCTATCAACAGTTCACACTCGCTGCCGCGCAAGAAGCCATGCGGACTTCGGGATTGGAAGTCAGCGATGGGGCGCGCCATCGGACAGGTGTAATTGTCGGATCGGCGGTTGGTGGCGTTGAAAGTTACTACGAACAAGCTGAAATCCTGTACGAGTCGAATGACCCGCGCCGCATCACGCCTTTTGGCATTCCTATGCTGATGGTCAACGGCGGCAGCGATCTGGTTAGCATCGAAATCGGCGCGATGGGCCCTTCGTATACTCCAATTTCGGCCTGTGCGACAGGCGCAGACTGTATTGGCCATGCGTTCGACCTGATTCGCATGGGGCGCATTGATGCTGCACTGGCGAGTTGTGGCGAAGCGCCGATCATCCCGATTGGTATCGCGGCCTTTGATCGAGTTGGCGCGTGTTCACGGCTAAACGATGACCCCGAACACGCATCGCGTCCGTTCGATAAGAACCGTACAGGACTAGTGTTCAGCGAAGGCGCTGGCATCATGGTGCTGGAAGAATTGGAACACGCGAAGGCGCGCGGCGCGAACATCCTCGCGGAGATCGTCGGCTATGGTGCGACTTCGGATGCGTTCCATGTAACTGCACCAGAGCCGGAAGGTCTCGGCGCAAGTATGGCCATCCAACACGCTTTAGCTGATGCGGGTATGAACCCTGATAATATTCACTACATTAACGCGCATGGCACGGCGACGGCGCTCAACGACCCCATGGAGACCAAAGCTGTCAAACGGGTGTTCGGGGAAAATGCATACAATATTCCGATGAGTTCGACCAAGAGCATGACCGGCCACGCGATGGGAGCGACAGCCGCTTTCGAGGCGATTTTCGCGGTGCTGGCTCTGCGTGATCAGGTTGCGCCGCCGACTATCAATTTGACTGAAGCTGACCCGGAATGTGATCTTGACTACGTGGCGAATCAAGCGCGGGAATTAGCGCTGCGCCGCGTGATGAGCAATTCATTCGGATTTGGAGGGCACAACGTCTCACTCATTTTTTCGACCTTTGAATAGTACAGGCGAGGCGTACTCGGTGGAACTCGATCAACTTCAAAGTCATCTTAACATTCACTTCAAAGATCGTGCTTTGCTGCAACAATCGCTGACGCACCGTTCGTTTCTCAATGAACACGCTGATGCCCAAGTCGAGCATAACGAACGGCTCGAGTTTCTAGGCGATGCGGTACTGGATTTTCTGGCCGGCGAACTGCTATATAAGCGCTTCCCTGATCTGCCCGAAGGCGAACTGACACGCCTGCGCGCCTCGATTGTCCGCACGGAAGCATTGGCCGAACTGGCGCGGCTGTGCCAGCTTGGTGATGCGCTGGTGATGGGCAAGGGTGAGGAGAAGGGCGGCGGGCGTGAGCGCCTGAATAATCTGTGCGCCGCATTCGAGGCTCTGGTGGGAGCGCTCTATCTCGATCAAGGTATCGATTACGTGCGCGATTTTGTGACGCCGTATCTGATGGCGCTGTTAGAGCGCGTACTGAGCGACAACCTGCACATTGATGCACGCAGCCAATTGCAGGAATGGAGCCAAGCGCAGCGCGGCGTCACGCCGCTTTATCGCACGGTCTTGGAGAGCGGCCCCGATCACCAGAAGGAATTCGTGCTTGAAGTCCTCATCGGTGACGAGGTGATGGGCAGCGGAACAGGCCGCAGCAAACAATCCGCCGCACAGTCCGCCGCACGAGCCTCACTGTTGAACATCGACGCGAACAATCTTGGCGATGACAACACCCCGTTCAGCAGTTAACCGTCGCTTCGGCGCGTAATCAGCACATCAATCACCGCGAGGCGATGATCAGAACTATTGCTGTCCATCACGCCCGCTGCCACTCGTGCCAGATTAACAATCCACACGTAATCCAAACGAGCGCGCAGCCCAAGCCGAACCAGCGTCGCTGACGGCTCTAGCGGCTGCCCCGCGAACGGGTCGATAAAGCCCGCGTTTTCGAGCCGCTCGACCAATGGCGAATCGGGAATGTTATTGAACGTGCCGCCGATGACCGTTCGCCCTAGCTGACTGTTAGGGTGATGACTGCTGATGATGCCGAAAATCTCGTCGAGCTGCTGCTGTTGATCTTGCTCCTGCTCGGTTAGTGGACGTTCACCCGTCGATTCGATCAGCAAACCGAGCCATGTGTTGTAGATCGTAATCACGCCTTCATCCGGGCGAACCTGCACGCGCTGAATTCCGGTCTGGTTGCCGACGCTGGTCAGCAGTTCCCCATCGTCAAAGACGATTTCCACCTGAGACATCACGGCCAACCCTTGCAGACCTTCGTTGGTGGGGTAGTAGCGCACGTCCATGCCCACGCGCCGAGCCAACCACAACGACTGATCCACGCCGAAACTGCTTAGTCGTCCCGCCTCGACCTCTTGCAGCAGCACGATCTCCGCACCGCTCTGCTGAATGGTGCGCGCTATGGCTTCGAGATCGTACTGGTAAAACTCGCTGAAACCGGAGTGAATGTTGTACGTGCCGATACGCAGGTTATCTGTCCCGCGAACACCTTGAATCAGGGGCGGTTGTGTGGCCAACGCCGCGCCAACGCTGCCCAGCACCACGATAATCAAAGCGATCAATGATTGCCCGCGTGTGCCGCTCGTCCACGGGATGCGGCGCTGCGTTTGTATCATTGGCAGGGCAGCAAGGAATACGCCGAGCAGCAGCACCCCTAGCCCCATACCGCGAAAGCCGCGCAGTAAAGAAGGCACGAGATCGTCTAAGCGCGGAATACCAAGCGCAACCGATTGGACGTAAGCGTATTCGTAGGTGAACGAGTCCGCGACCACCAGCAGCGCGAAGATCAACACGCCTGCTATCATCCACAGTCCAGTAAAGCTGCGTTCTTTTTCGGCTTGCGGACGCACGACCCACCACCAGAGCATACTGACAGCAAACTGTGCCAGCACCAGCGCAACACCGCCGATCACGCCTGTCACCCGTGTCCCGATGACCATCAGCAGCATGACCACCAGCATCCATGACCATCCGCGAACGCCGCCGTCAAACAGTGCGATAAACGCCCGCGCCTGCCTGCGAATCCACGGCACAAGCGGTAAGAGAGTCGCGGCCATGATGAACGGCGCGTAGGTCGTGTAGTCCACGCCAGCACGTCCGGCAACCGCGTTCGGCAGCGCCAGCAGCGAGAGTTCGAGGAACAGCAGCGCGCCCAAGCCTAACGCGCCCCATAACGGCAGTAGACCGTTATCCGCCGTCACGCCCGACTGCCCGCGTAATTGTCGCCTTTGCAAAACGAACGTTATCACGCTGATAAGTACCAGCACGACGGAAAAGCTAATTATTA
>JACMMD010000798.1 GCA_014379235.1 Anaerolineae bacterium | reverse complement strand
CGCCGTCGCCCAAGCGGTGAAACCGAGTACCAACATCCCCAAAATCACGCTGGCCCAAGTGAGTCGCACTTCTCGGCGCAGCAGTCGGTCACGCTCAACCGGGTCGCCTTTGCCATGCTCCGCCAACAGGCTGGCACGTTCTAACGCGGGCGCGACACCGTATTGCAGCGCCAAGCCGCAGATAAACATACCCCCAATGGCGATGTGTTTCAACAAAATCACGCGAGACCACTCATTGCTGATCTGGAGAACGCCCTCGTAATGACTGTCGGCGGTCATTTGCAGCAGCCCCGTGACGATCAGAACGACGAGGCTGAAATGCGTAAGCGGCAGAAAGCGGCGGCGAATGCGTTGCAGCAGCCTATATAACGCCTCGTCCTCAGCGAGGACATGCCGCGCCGCTGGCCACACCAGCAGAACCATAATCACCAGCCCGCCAAGCCAAACGACTGTGGCGACGAGGTGAAAGAAGTAGTTAATCGCAAGTAGTGGCTGGGACAAGTCCGCGTGCCTCCGCGCCGCCGGGGTCTCGCGGCGGAATCATCTGGTCGCCGCAAAACTTGGCCATGTTCGCCAGCGCGATAAACGAGCGGCGGGTTTCGCCTTCGGGTGTAGTGATGCTCCACCAATACTGTTCGTTAGCTTCCGTCCACGCGGGGTCTGCGATGTAAATAGACGACATCAACCCGACCCATGGCCGCCAATAGACAGCGGCGAATTGGTATGCGCCCACCAAGTACGCGCCCTGCACGTCGGAGTCTTCGACGGCGAACCACGAATACTCAGGGTGAATCTGATCCATCGTGTAACCTGTTTCGAGGACGGCCATTTGTCGCGCCGCGTCACCATTTTCGACCATAATCAGGCGCAGGTCTTCAACGTGGCGGAAGGTGGCCCAGCGCTGGCGGCCTTGCGTTTCCGCTTCGGCGGGACTGAGCTGCGGCGCGGAGAATCCCGGCGCATGAACGCCTACCACATCGACATACTGCTGAAATTCGGCATCGTACATGGCGCGAAAGAACATATCGTCGGGCGTGGCTTCTTCCGTCCACGTTCCCGTAGGTGACAGGCCGCCGGAGATCAAAATCGCGTCGGGGTCGGCGGCGCGGATAGCGTCGCTGCAAACTCGCAGCAGATCGACAAACGCTTGAGCGTTCGGCGGATGCCCGCCCCATTCGCGGGCGAGGTTCGGCTCGTTCCACAGTTGATAGGCCGCGATACGCCCACGATAACGTTCAGCCACCGCGCCGCAGTAATTCGCCCAATCGTCGAGATGCCCCGCTGGCGTGTCGTGGACGGAATTTGGCACTTCCTCATCATCGTATGCCCAATCCGGCGTATCACTCAAACGGGCGATCAGCTTGAGGCCGCGTTCTGCTACTGCATCGACAATCCAATCGCCACGCTCGAAGTGCCATTCGCCCTGAATCGGCTCAAGGTCTTCCCACGCGAAAATCTGCTTGACGTGGCTAAAGCCCATCAGCTTGATCCAATCGAGGTGTTCAGAAGCGCTGGTTTCGTTCCACCATAGAAACGCCTGAATGCTATAGGTCAGTGAATCGAACGGCGCGTCGATCACCGCATGGCCCATGAATGGGTCAATGCTGTCGGGGTTCGGCGTAGGCATGGGCGTTGACTCAACGTCCGCCGCCGCGCAGCCCGCCGCCTGAATGACAAAAAACAAGGTCAGGGCCAGCATCCCGGCCTTGACCTTGCTGCGGTGAAAAAATCTCATCTACAAGCCTTGTGCTGCCAGTGTGTCGTAGTATTCGTCCTGCCAGTCACCGAATGCGCCATATATCGGACGGAAGTTCCAGTCGCGGCCAATGATCGAGTAGGGCACGTTGTCGTTGTCGCTGGCCCAACCGGCCTGCGGGCCGTAGTTCAAGTTCCACAGGAACGCCAGCCACACGATGTCCCATTCCTGCATGTTATTGATGGCTTCAATCGTCCAATCACGCTGTTCTTCAAGCGTGTTATCAGCAGCGAACTCGAAGCCGGCGGGCATACCGGCCATATCTTCGATGGACGGCCAGCCGAATTCGGTCACGCACAGCTTTTGATCGCCACCCGCCTGCTCAATCTTGAAGGCGTAGGTTTGCAGCGTACTGCGGAAACTCCAACTGTGATGTGGGTTATCAAATGGGCCGCGGAAACGGGCCGTCGGGTCGTTAGGCACGTTATCCCATGTCATACTTGGCGGCACGTTGTAGCCGTTGTGATGTGCGCCTACACAGTCGGCATAGTTCAGCATCCCTGCCTCGATAAGCTGTTCGAGATAGGTGAAGTCGTCCCATGCGCGAACGCCGTCGCTCAAACCTGTTGGCGAGAGAGCGCCGCTAATGACGATGATGCCGGGGTCGATTTCCTTGATCGCCTGATAGGTCGTCCGCAGCAGCGCCACGTAATTCGCCGCGCTGAGGCCCCGCGCCGATGTCCATTCGCGGTCAAGGTTCTGCTCGTTCCACACTTCGACGGCGTGAACCATGCCGGGATAGCGCTCGATGATGGCAGTCACGAAATCAGCGTAATCTTGATTATCGGCAGGCGGGCCGTGACGGCTGGTATCGACACCGGGTTCACGCGCCCAGTCCGGCGCAGTGACGATGGACAGCATCACTTTGATGCCGTGTTCGTGGGCGGTTGGTAACACAATGTCCAGAACTGTCCAGTCGATTTGATCTTCTTCGACTTCCATCAATTCCCAGCGAACTTGATGCTTTATCCAGTGGGTTTCGAGCTTATCGACCTCGCCCATCCATAGTTCTTGATTGCCGTCAACGCTCTCCTGCACCTGAATGCCAACCTCAAAAACACGGTGATCGACAGGCAGCTGTGTAGCAGTGGGCGGCGGCGGTTCGGTTTCGGTGGGTTCGACAACCGCCTGCATCTGAAATTCGGTGGTGAGGGTTGCTTCCGTAGTCGGAGTGCGGCTCGGTAGATTGCGCGTGGGGATGACGGTGGCTGTGATCTCCGCCGCTGTCGTCACCTGAGCAGCTACCTGCTGTGAGCTTGCGGGTGTGGATGTAGACGCAGCAGCATCAGGCAGCGCCAGCGCGACGTTGCTGAGACTGCCTGTATCGCTGCCAGTGGCGATTGCGCCGTAAGCCATGTATATGGCGACGAACGTACAAGCGCCCATAATCAGCGTGATAGCCGTCCAAATGAGGACGAAGCCGCGTAACTGTCGTCTTGCTCTGGTTCGAGTTGCCATGAATTCGTTAATCCTCTACCTAGTTTGCGTTGCATTTGGTAGGGGCGCCTCGCGAGGCACCCCTACAGACAGATTTAGCGCGCTGATGCCAATGCGCCGCAGGCCGGGCAGCCGCCATCCGCACGGATCATCGCAAAACCGGCCATCGGGTCTGAGCCATAGTTGGTGAAATCGACATTCCAGACGATCATCAGGCGCACTCTGCCGCTTTGCGATGCCAGCGCTGCCGCCTGCGCCAGCCATGCGGCCTGCTGGTCAAGCGTGACGTTGGCGGCCCAACCGAAATAACTCGGCAGCGGCGGATAGCCATGTGATGTTAGATAGCCAAGCTCCGTGAAGCAGATCGGGCGCTGACCGCCGCTGATGCTCCAGTACGTATCCAACATGCCGGGGAAATAGCGTGTGTAGTAGTTATCTCGCGGGTCGCCGCTGTAATTACCGGGGCCGACGATACCTTCGTTATAGTGAGCGCCGAGGCAGTCCATGTACTGCATCGCGCCCGCCGCCACCATCTCCCGCAAGAAGCGGTCATCGTTGACCACCTGACCGGGAAACGCGCCTTCCGCGCCCGTTGGAGCAGGCGCACCGCTGATGACCATCACCGCGCCGTTGCGGCTCTTGATCGCGTTATAGGTCTGGCGCAGCATGTCGGCATAGGCTGTGCCGCTGATCTGGCCGGTGGGCCATTCGCGGTCAATATTCATCTCGTTCCAGACTTCAATCGCCTCTGGCCCGAGCGAAGCCACGCCGCCCGCGAAGTTGGCATAACCCTGCACATAGCCCGCCCCGCCTGCGGCGAGGTCATTGGGGTAGCCGACGAGGCCAACTAAAATCTTGAAGCCCGCCGCATGTGCCGAGTTGATTTGACCTGCTACCGCACCGGGATCCATGCCGGGCGAGTAGCGGAACTGAATTTTCATCCACGACATACCCGCCGAGTGCATGGCATTGGCGGCGCGACCACTCGCAGGGTCAGTGACGTGGCCGCCGTACTCGAAGCCGCCGACAATGCTGCCCGAACCGGGAGCAGCAGCAGGAGCGCCGCCGGATGGTGCGGAAACGGGCGCGGCTGCGACCACCACTGGAACAGGAGTCGAAGTCGGCTCAGGCGTAGGTGTGGGCGTATTTGTCGGGATAGGCGTGGGCGTAGCTGTCGGCGCGAATACTGCTACCGCCGCACCGCTGCGAACGCTTTCCGCGCTTGCGCCCTCGATGCCGTTGTTGACCACCGCCACGTTGATGTCATTGTTGCCATCGGGCGCGGTGATGGTGGCCACGAGGCGCTCAT
>JACMMD010000797.1 GCA_014379235.1 Anaerolineae bacterium | reverse complement strand
TTCCGGCTGTCGCCAGTACCGCGAGAACATCGCGGAAGCGACGGAAGCCCTCGCTGCCGAGAGTATTCAAGCGCCGGAGATTCACTTGCTGCGGAAATTCTACAATCATCCCGGCTTCATCGAGGCCAACGTCGAGCATGTACAAACGGCGCTGGCGCAGATTCCGGCAGAATGCCGAAGTGAAACCCAGATCGTTTTCACCGCGCACAGCATCCCGCTCGGCATGGCGCAGAACAGCATGTACGCCACGCACTTCAGCGAAACCAGCCGCCTTGTCGCGGAAGGTATCGGTCATGCGCGCTGGCAGCAGGCTTATCAGAGCCGCAGCGGATCGCCGCAGCAGCCTTGGCTAGAGCCGGACATCCTCGATGCCCTGCGCGAACTCAAGGCCGAAGGTGTGCAAGAAGTGGTTATCGCGCCCGTTGGTTTCATCTCCGACCATATGGAAGTGCTGTACGACCTCGATACCGAAGCGCGCCAGTTATCCGACGAGATCGGACTGTACATGGTGCGCGCAGCGACGGCAGGCATTCATCCCGCTTTCGTCGCTATGATCCGCGAACTGATGCTTGAGCGCATCGAAGTTGAACTTGGCGGCATTCCTGAACGTCCTGTTTTGGGCAATTTCCCGGCCAGTCATGATGTTTGTCCGGTGAACTGCTGTCTCCCGGCCCAACGCCCGACCTCCGCTCAAACCGCCCCAACGACGACAGCGACGCATTCGTAATCAGCATGGATGGTACAGTGGCGACCTCAGTAGTACGCATCGGCACACGCGGCTCGGCGCTGGCTCGTTGGCAAACCGAGCATGTGCGCGCCTTGCTGCAAATAGCGCACGCCGATGTCGAAATCGAGACGCAGATCATCACCACCACAGGCGATAAGACGCTCGATACCCCCCTGCCCCTAATCGGCGGCAAAGGCGTTTTCACGGCTGAACTCGAAACCGCGCTGCGAAATGGCAGTATTGATCTGGCGGTTCACAGCCTGAAAGACCTGCCCACTGAAACGCCGCCGGGACTCGCACTCGGCGCGATCACGCAGCGCGCCAACCCCGCCGATGCAGTGATAAGCCGCAGCGGTTACACGCTGGCGACTCTGCCCAAAGGCGCGGCAGTCGGCACCAGCAGCCGCCGCCGGAGCGCGCAGCTTCTTTACCATCGCCCTGATTTACGCCTGATCGACATTCGCGGCAACGTCGATACCCGCCTGCGTAAAGCGCTCGATCCCAACGGCCCTTACGATGCGATTTTATTAGCTTATGCTGGCTTAGAACGCTTAGAACGCACAGACACCATCAGCGAAACGCTGGCTTTAGATGTGATGCTGCCTGCGCCGGGGCAAGGCGCGTTAGCCGTCCAATGCCGCGATGATGAACCGAGCCGTGTCCTGCTTGCGCCGCTCAATCACCGCGACTCGCACCTCGCCACCACCGCCGAACGGGCCTTTCTCGCAGGGCTTGGCGGCGGCTGTTCGCTGCCGATTGCCGCTTACAGCATGGTTGATGGCGAAACGCTGCATTTGCACGGGCGAGTCACCGCGCCGGATGGCTCGGCACAGATTGACGTGAACGTTTCCGCGCCGTTGGCAGGCACGGACGCAAATCAAATCGCCTATGTTACAGGCATAGCATTAGCACAAGCGGCGTTAGTACAGGGCGCGGCGGAGCTTCTGGAGTTCGGCTCGTGAGCGGGCTTACCGGCAAGCGAGTCGTGGTCACACGCGCACCACATCAAGCGGAAGAATTGGCCACGCTGCTGCGAGAACGCGATGCAAAACCGCTGCTGTATCCGTGCATCGACATCGCGCCGCCGGAAGATAGCATGGCGCTCGATGACGCGCTGAAATCGGCTGCGAACGGCGGCTTTGACTGCCTGCTGCTGACCAGCGCCAACACCGTCATCGCCTTAACCAAGCGGCTGACCGCCCTCTCGCTGCCCTTCGACTGCTTACAAATGCCGACAGTCGGCGTAGTCGGGCCGGCAACGGCGCAGTTGGCACAAAATATGCTCGGCTTGAAATCAACCGTCATGCCCGAAGGTTATACCACCATCGCGCTGGCTGTCGCGTTGCGAATCATACCGGAGATGCGAATACTACTGCCGCAGTCAGCCATCGCCAACGATGTTCTCGCCGCGACACTCACAGGGGCCGGCGCGAAAGTGACCAATGTTGACGCTTATCGCACCGTCATCGGCAGCGGCGGCGTTGATTTGCCCGCAATGTTGGCGGCCAACGAAGTCGATGCCATTACCTTCGCCAGTTCGTCGGCGGTGCATCACTTTCTCACACGACTGAGCAGCGAAAGCGGCAGTGCCTCTGATGTGGCGCAGGTGACGATTGCTTGTATCGGCCCATCAACCGCGCAAACCGCAAGCGAGTGCGGCTTGTCGGTTGATGTGAAGTCACGCGAACATACACTGCCCGCGCTGGTTGCGGAGCTAGCGAGCTATTTTGAAAACCGGGGATTGAAATCCCCGGCTAGAGAACGCGAATACAAGGAATAATTGCGATGCTCATCGACAACGAGAAACAGCGTATCTCCGCTGAACAACGCCGCCCTGTTTTACGCCCGCGTCGACTGCGTTTGCATCCAGCGCTACGGCGCATGGTACGCGAGACCACCCTCACGCCCGACGATTTCATTTATCCGTTGTTCGTGCGGCACGGCCACGACCAGAGAATACCGATCAAGTCGATGCCGGGACAGTTCCAGATGACCGTCGATAAGCTGGCCGACGAAGCGCGCCAGATCGCCGCGCTCGGTATTCCGGCGGTGGTGCTGTTCGGCATCCCGGCCCACAAAGACGCTTGCGGCACAGACAACTATAATCCTGATGGCATTGTGCCAACGGCCATCCATGCCATCAAAGACGCCGCGCCAGAACTCATCGTTATCTCGGATATGTGCTTCTGCGAGTACACCGATCATGGTCACTGCGGCATCATCAACGTGCCCGACGACAACGAGCATTACACACCGTCGCTGCCCGTTGGCTACCTGCTCAACGACGCCACGCTCGAATTACTCGCTCAAGCGTCCATCGTTCACGCGCAGGCCGGCGCGGACATCATCGCGCCATCGGGCATGATCGACGGCATGGTCGGCACGATTCGGGCGGCGCTGGACGGCGAAGCGCTGGAACATATCAGCATCATGACCTACGCGGCCAAGTTCTCTAGCGGCTTTTATGGCCCCTTCCGCGAAGCCGCCGAAAGTCCGCCATCGTTCGGTGATCGCAGCCAGTACCAGATGGATCCCGCGAATGCGCGTGAGGCGCTCAAAGAGGTAGCTATCGACGTGGCTGAAGGTGCGGATATGCTAATGGTCAAGCCGGCCTTGGCCTATCTCGACATCATCAGCGCGGTTCGCCAGCAGTACAATTTGCCCCTCGCGGCTTATCAGGTGAGCGGCGAATACGCCATGATACACGCCGCCGCCGCCAACGGTTGGCTCGATCTCAAGCGCGTGGCGCTGGAAAGCCTGATCGGGATCAAGCGGGCCGGCGCGGACATGATTATCTCGTACTTCGCCAAAGACGCGGTGAAGTGGTTAGAAGAATAGCTGTTA
Source organism: Anaerolineae bacterium (assembly GCA_014379235.1). Lineage (GTDB taxonomy): Bacteria > Chloroflexota > Anaerolineae > Aggregatilineales > Phototrophicaceae > JACMMD01. Next base: position 2,207 of record JACMMD010000797.1, on the reverse strand, counting down.
GCGGTTAGCCTTTAGTTGTTAAGCTATAATGCTCTCCATTGTTCGTGACAAAACGATGAACAAAGCTGGTTGAAGGGAGAAAATCATGCGGCGTATTGTTATTCATCGCAGTGAACCTGATGAAGAAGTTCCCTATTGGGTGGAATGTCCTAGCTTAGGCATCGCCAGCATGGGCGAAAGCATGGATGATGCAATTCGCATGATTGAGGAAGCCATCGAACTACACATCGAGGACTTAATCGCACATGGCGAACCTGTTCCTCCAGAGGACGTTGATGCCTTACCCGTCGAACAATCGCTGGTGCTCGATGTATGAGTCGGTTGCCAACGCTAAAGCCTGACGATTGCATCAAGGCATTGCAACGCGCAGGATTTTATATTTCTCGCCAGAAAGGTAGTCACGTACAAATGCGCCGTGATGATCCTCAACCAGCCCGTACCGTGCCTGTTCCAATCAGTAAGAAGCCGCTACCACGGGGTACGCTGCGCTCAATCATCAAGCAGGCTGGAATAACTGTAGAAGAATTTATTGATTTTTTGGATTAGGAATTTCACATTTAACTGCCTAATATAACCAATTGTCGATTGTCGACAAGCGAATATGTGAAGGGGTATAGTCGCACAGTAAAATCCGACTTCCATCAACATATCCACTTAGGAGAAACTGCATTATGGTTACAATTTTCGAATCTCTCACTTGGCACGAAGTTAAAGTAACATCCAATTCTGCTGCGCGCCACATCCCCCTCGCCTATGGCGAAGTCGGCACAGGCGGCACACGAGTCACGCTGATCGCTGGCACACATGGTGACGAGGGGCCGTGGTCAGCCTTGACCATGAAAGCACTGCTTCAACATCCGATTGAAAGCCTCAAAGGGCGCATTCGCATCATCCCGACGGCCAACGCGCTGGCGGCAGAAGCTAACACCCGTAACTCGACCATCGACTCACCCAACCCGATTGACCTCGACGGCGTATTTCCCGGCAACGCCGCAGGTTCGCACACCGAACGCCTCGCCGCGCACATCGCGCCGCTGGTGGCTGACAGCGATGTCATCATCGACCTGCACGGTGGCGGCAGTTGGTGTGTCAACGCCTTCGTCAAGCGCTTCGAAGGCTCGGAGCAGTTGGCGGCGGATTTCGGCGCGCCGTTCATCTCTAACGCGCCCAACAAACCCGGCGGCTTAACGACTTATGCGCGTGGGTTGGGCATCAAAGTTGTGAATATCGAAGTCGGTGGCCGTTCCGGCGACGAAATGTACTGGCACGATCAGATTGTCGAAGGCATGGAACGCGCCCTATATAACATGGACGTGTTGAGCTTGCCCGCTGCCCCCGCCCCCGCGAAGGTCTCTACCGATGTCAGCAAGACCGAAGCGCTGCGGGCGCTGGTTGGCGGCATTTTCGTGCCGACGCTGCGCGCAGACGCGGTTGGCACCATCGTCCCCGCAGGCACGGAAATGGGCAAGATTCTCGATATGCACACGCTGGAAGAACTGCAAGTATTCACCGCGCCCCACGCTCAGACCGCCATGATGCTTCTGCGTCCAGAAATCTGCGTGGTCGAAGGTTCGGGACTGGTATACGTGATCGCCCAACCTGTTTAAACGAACATTGTTTTTGTAGGGGCGAGACATGCCTCGCCCTATGGAATGGAACGACTCATCACACAGCAACCGTTATCAACCAGCGCGCAGGATTGGGCCGCCAACAGCCGCCTCTTGCGCGCCTGCCATCGCCAGCCCACCGACGCGACTCCCCTATGGTTGATGCGTCAGGCCGGGCGCTACATGGCCGAGTATCAGGCCCTGCGCCAGCGTTACGACATTCTGGAAATCATCAAGACACCGGAACTGGCCTGCGAAGTCACCATGCAACCAATCAACGCTTTCGACCTCGACGCGGCCATCATCTTCGCGGACATTCTGCCGCCGCTCGAAGGCATGGGGCTGAAGCTCGAATTCGTGAAGGGCGAAGGCCCGCTCATTCATAACCCGATTCGCAGCGCCGCTGATGTGGACGCGCTGCGCGTGACTCCGCCCCAAGAAAGCCTGTCGTTCACGCTGGAAGCCATTCGCCTCGCCCGCGCCGAACTCGATCAGCGCGCCGTGCCCTTGATCGGCTTTAGCGGCGCACCGTTCACGCTGGCGGCCTATGCCTGCGAAGGCGGCGGCAGTCGCAACTTCACCCACGTCAAAGGCTTGATG
>JACMMD010000796.1 GCA_014379235.1 Anaerolineae bacterium | reverse complement strand
GTTGTTAGCAGCAGCGTCGGCTTACCTTGCCATAAATGGCCGCTTTCCCCATCGGTTTCCACGTAGCTGTGGATATGCTTATTGACCCAACCCGTGGGGCTGTCGAAAGTTTCAGTCTGGTCGTCCATCACGCCTCCGATTAGGTGGTGTTCGGTTTAGCATCTATATATCAATTATATATTCGGATTGGGACAGAATCAGCCCTGATTAAGCGTGGTTTTGGTGCAAAGTTCCGATGTCAGACTTAACACGAACGTGGTAAAACTGTGTCAGAATTTACCAACACGATATAAGGATACAACGTCATGGCAAACTTTGACTTGATGCGCCGCCTTGCGCGTGAAACCGGCGGCAAAATTCTGCTGCTGGTAATGGACGGACTCGGCGGGCTGCCGCGTACACCAGACGGCCCTACTGAACTCGAAGCGGCCCACACTCCGAACCTTGACCGCCTTGCGCGAGAGGGCAGCAGCGGCTTGACCATTCCGGTAGCGCGGGGTATCGCACCGGGAAGCGGACCCGCGCATCTGGCGATGTTCGGCTATGACCCGCTGCACTATGAAATAGGGCGCGGCGTCCTCGAAGCGACGGGTGTCGGCTTGGAAGTCAACGCGGGTGATGTAGCCGTGCGCGGCAACTTCGCCACCATCGATGAAAACGGCGTCATCATTGACCGCCGCGCCGGACGCATTCCCACCGAAGAAGGCGCGAGGCGTATCGAACTGCTGCGCCAGATTCAAATTCCCGGTGTACAGATCGACATCTCAGTGGGCAAGGAATACCGCTTTGCGATGGTGCTGCGCGGCGAAGGCTTAAGCGGTGCGGTCTCCGACACCGACCCGCAGCAGGAAGGCTATCCGCCGCTCACAGCGACCCCCACCAACCCCGATAAAGCGGCGGTTTACACGGCGGAAATCATCAATCGCTGGCTGGCAGAGGCAGCCATCATCCTCAGAGATCATCTACCCGCGAATATGGTCACGCTGCGCGGCTTCGACATCGACCCCGCGCTGCCCAAATACGCCGATGTCTACAAGCTGAACGCGGCCTGCGTGGCCGTGTACCCGATGTACAAGGGTGTGGCGCGTCTGGTAGGTATGACGACCATCCAGACCGGAAGCAACGATACGCCGCAGGATGAGTTCAATACCGTCGCCAGCATCTGGGACGATCACACGTTCGTGTTCTGCCACGTCAAATACACCGACAGTCGCGGCGAAGATGGCGATTTCGATGGCAAAGTGGCCGTCATCGAGCAGGTCGATGCCGCGCTGCCGACGCTGATGAACCTCGACCCCGACGTGTTCATCGTCACGGGCGATCACTCGACGCCAGCGACCTACATGGCGCATACGTGGCATCCGGTGCCGACGCTGCTGTGGGCCCCGAAGACTCATATGCCAGATCGGGCGCAGGCGTTCGGTGAACGCGAGTGCATCATGGGCGCGCTCGGTCAGTTCCCGGCAGCGGACTTGATGCCGCTGGCGCTGGCTCATGCCAAGCGGCTCGATAAGTACGGCGCATAAGCAGAAAAAGATTCACCGCAGAGTCGCAGGGAAGCAGAGATACAGAGAAATAAAAATTAATCTCTGCGTCTCTGCCCCTATGCAACGCAACCCTGTGTTAAGTTGTTGAACTGCTTTTAGCGGTGCTGTTCGAGCAGCCATTCATACAGCGCCGGATCGGTAAACGCAGGTTCAAACGTCTCGCTGTGATTGGCATCGTCGTAGACGATAAACTGCACATCGCCGCCGCATTCTTCGACGGCGTTTACGATTGCTTCCTCATATTCAAAGCCGACAACCTCATCTGCCCTGCTGTGAACGACCCACATCGGTATGTCTGCAATGCTGCAAATATTGTCGGGCACTAAAGCGTTGCCGTAGTAGAAGCCCGCTGCCGACACAATCGCCGCCGGAATGTCGGGATAGGCCAGCGCGAAGCTCCAGACACCAGCGCCGCCCAGACTCAGCCCCATCACATAGACACGATCAGGGTCAATCGGGAATTCGGATTCGAGCTGCTCGATAAATGCGGCCAGCACCGCGCCCTTTGCCGCCCACTCCTCACCATATTGAAGCTGTGGCGATGCGAGGATGAACGGGAAATCTTCGCCTTCCTCGATTAAGCGGGGCATGACTTGTGCTTTGAGGAAATCCAAACGCGGGCCGCCTTCCCCGCTGCCGTGAAAAAACACAACCAACGGGTAAGTTTGCGCTTCGTCGTAGTCTTCCGGTAGATACAGCAGATTGGCGAGC
>JACMMD010000795.1 GCA_014379235.1 Anaerolineae bacterium | reverse complement strand
TCACTCCTGCCATTCTTTCGTGGACACAGCGCGATCTTCACGCAGCCGCATGAGCCTTGGGCGTTTGGTCAGCCCTACGAAGTTATCAACCGCATGACGATTCAACTGCGCTACCGTCTGCTGCCGTACCTCTACTCGGTAGTGGCGCAGTGTAAAGAATATGGCTGGCCGATTGTGCGTCCGCTGTTTATGGCAGAACCGACGAACGTACAGCTTCGTTCGGTTGACGATTGTTATCTGCTGGGTGAGTCGATTCTGGTTGCACCTGTGCTAGAAAAAGGCGCAATTGAGCGTCAAGTGTATTTGCCAGAGGGAGCATGGTATGATTTCTGGACGAACGATCTCCTCGCGGGCGGGCAAACCATCACCGTGACCGCGCCGTTGGAGAGGCTGCCGCTTTTCGTTCGTGCTGGATCAGTGCTGCCCATGTGGCCCGAGATGCATTACGTTGATGTGAATGCCGTTCAGACCCTGACACTGCGTGTATATCCCGGCGACACTGAAACCACGCTCTACGAGGACGCTGGCGAGGGCCTCGGATATGAAGACGGCGACTATCGTTGGGTATATATCGCCTGCGAACGGGATGGCGATAAGCTCATCATTAACCGCCGCACAGCAGGACGCTATGAGCCGCCGTATCAGTCGATTAAGCTGGAAGTGGTGGGCTTGAACCGCGAACCGTCTGAGGTGCGCGTTGATCGTCAAGGTGCGCCAGTATGGTTTTACGACGCGGATATTCTCGAATTGACGGTAGACACGTTTAGACGGGTGGAGATCACTATCCCACCTGTTTCTCCACATGAGGCGACACTGCCGCACCGTCCCCGATAGAAATAAGAAGGGCGTTCAGTTGAACGCCCTTCAACGTCTCCCTAAATCCCTCTCTTTAGGCCGCAAGCAGAGAGGGACTTTAAGACGTTCTAGTGCTGGTACGCTCCGTCGAGCGCTTCAAAGTTGGTGAAGAGGAAGTGGTCGTGGTAGTAGTGAATCCACAGAAACGACAGAATTGACGTGTAGTAGGCGATATTGAAGTGCGTTTCGCCGTCGATACCCGGCCTGACGATGCGTGCCAGCGCGTAAACCACAACGAACACAATCGCTGAACCGACCAGCATCATGGCGCTCAGTGCATAAAGACCACGCGAGTCTTTGCCTTTGCTGAAACGGGCTACAAGCGGGGCGTTCTTGTCGAGCAAGCCCATCTGCTGCTTGATCTTGATGATGTAGAACGTGATCGCCAAATATTGGAACGAGTGCCACGTATTCATGCCTTGAAACGCGGTGTCCAAATTGGGCAGCGCGGGCATGGTAAAGGCGACTGCGGCGGTCAGCGTAATGAATACCGTCTTGGGCCAGTTGATGATACCTGTGCGGTATTCGTAGATGCTCTTGATGATAAAGGCGATCAGCGCGATGGCGAAGATTCCAGTGAGCATGTAGAAGAACCACGTTTGCTGGAAGAACTCAGGGATCACGGAGGTCAGATCGTTGGTGCCGACATCGAACGAGCCGAGGCTGATCTTGTAAGCCGCAAAGGGGAATAAGCACGTCATAATCACGCCGTAGTCGATGGCGCGGGCAATCGGCGAAACCGCGCTGTTCTTACGAACGAACTTATGCTCTTTGTGATTATAGAGTTCAACGATGTAGGTGATTTGATGTAGGACATGGGTCGCAGCCCAGAAGAAGAACAGCGTCAGCAGCAGCGTGAGGTTCAAGAACGCCAGCGAAACGACGATGATGGGGATGATGATCGACGAGCGAATCAACATCGGATAGCGCTTCTTGAAGTCCTTATCCAGTCCGGTACGGAGCATGGTGGACATCATGTGCGGGCCGCCGATAGCAACCGCGACGAAGATGTTCACGATGTTGCGACTCACATTGTCCTCTACGCCGAGGCGAACTCCCAAGAGGTAACATAGATAAGGCAGGGGCACGAAAATGACGCTTAAGGTGATAAACAACATATCCCATTTGCGGCTGTGCAGCCAGAATTGACTTTGCGCTGGTGCAATGGGCTGCGACTGAGATGTAATACCGATATTGGCTGTGGAAACGGCCATGAGTGGATGCCCTCCCTCCGTAAAAGTTGTACATTCCACTATACGAGATTGAGATACTTAGCGTTGCAAAGTAATTTTATACGGAATATCGCAAGAACGCTACTACCGATTTTGAAGCCGTTGGCTATTGGTCTTACCTGAACGGGACTCGTGATGGCCGGGAACGTCGTGGCAAGTGCGGCAGCGCGCCTCGTAGGATTCTTGCGCGCCGACGAGGATAATCGGGTCGTCATAGCGGGCCGGCTTGCCATTGACGAGACGCTGTGTACGGCTGGCATCCTCACCACAGACGACGCAGATAGCGTGTAACTTGGTGACATCTTCGGCGCGGCAGAGGAGTTTGGGCAGTGCCCCAAACGCTTCGCCGCGAAAGTCCATATCCAAGCCTGCCACGATCACGCGCAGGTCACGGTCTGCAAGCTCATTGACGACATCGACAATGCCTTCGTCAAAAAATTGAACTTCGTCTACAGCGACGACAGTAGTCTCTGGCAGAATAAGCGGCAGGATTTCGCTGGCCGAACCGACGTGCTGCGCCTCATAATTCTGTCCGTCGTGACTGGTCACACGCTGAACACCGTTATAGCGGTCATCGAGGCTGTGCTTAAAAGCCTGTACATTTTGTTTGGCGATGATGGCGCGGCGTACCCGGCGTAAGAGTTCTTCGGTCTTGCCACAGAACATGCTGCCGCAGATCACTTCAACGCGGCCCGTGCGGTGAATCATGATTGCCCCCTTTGTAATGCCGATACTGTTCGTGACAGCTCTATATTACAAAAAACAAACCAATGTTGTCCATAAGAAAAGGCAGACACGCCGGAGCATATCTGCCTTTAATCATCTTACTATCGACACCCGATTACTCGGCTTCGGCCTCAGCTTCGCCTTCGCCCTCAGACTCCGCGCCTGCGGGGACATCGTAGCCACGAGCACGCAGCAGACGCTTGATGTCTGCCAGAGCCTTGCGACCAATGCCGGGGATTTCCAGCAGGCTTTCGTTGCCGTCTTCGCGCAGCTTGGTTAGGAAGTCATCAACGACGTTGATGTTGTTTTCCGTCAAGATGTTGGTGTAGCGCTTGTTCAACCCCAGTTCAGTGAGGGGGAGATTAAGCGGGGTGAGGGCAGCGCGGCGCTGCTCGGCTTGCGAATGCATGTCGGTGCGAACTTGCAGACGCTTCATGAAGCGGTCAACTTGACCTTCAGTGTCCACGATGCGTTGTTCGCCCGTATAGAACGGGTGGCAGGCAGAGCAAATGTCGGTGCGGATTTCGGGAACCGTAGCCCCTGTTGCCCAGTGATTGCCACAGGCGCAGGTTACACTGGCTTCGGGATACCAAGTCGGGTGAATATTCTCTTTCATGCTGTTTCCTTATCAGTGGCAGCGGCCCGTAGATGGATGATTTAGCCGCTGGCTGCTTACTATATAAATAGATGCTGCACTAGGCTTTGGTCTTACCGTTTTCGTTGTGCGCGGCATTTGGGCGATCAGGATAAACGCTGATTTGCTGCTTGTCACGACGGCCCGGGGCCTTCTCGAAAACGACATAGCCTTCGGCAACGGCGAAAATAGTGTGATCCTTGCCGATGCCCACATTTTTGCCGGGATGGAACTGTGTTCCACGCTGGCGCACGATGATGTTGCCGGAGATGACGTGTTCGCCACCGAAGCATTTTACGCCGAGGCGCTGCGAATTGCTGTCGCGTCCGTTGCGGCTAGAACCCGCGCCTTTCTTATGAGCCATGTTGAGTCTCCCCTATCTCACTTAAACGGTTATCGCATCAATACGAATACGGGTGTAATACTGGCGGTGCCCCTGCTTGCGGCGGTAGTTGGTGCGCTGGCGATACTTGAAAACAATGATCTTAGTAGCGCGGAACTGCTCGACCACCGTGGCCTGTACCGCTGCGCCTTCAACATTCGGCTGGCCGATGACAGTCGCATCACCGTCGCCAACTAATAGGACATCGCTGATGGTGAAACTGGTATTCTCTTCATGTGGCAGGCGCTCAACATCGAGGAGCTTACCGACTTCGGCACGGTACTGACGGTTGCCAGTACGAATAATCGCATACATCTCTTTTAGTCTCCAATCTTCGCTTGCCGCCACAGCCCTTACCAACCAGCGGAACCGTCTGTTTGCAACGTCCAAAGGTGGGATCTGCGGGGAAAATTGGTCGGGAAGCAAATCGCGTCAAAAAGGCCCCATCCGTGTGGGGCAGTGGGGGACATTATATAGGGCTGTGGGGCGAAGCGTCAACGGGGAATAGCGAACAGCATTTCAGCTTGTCAGCATTTCAGCCATCAGTCAATGCAAAAGCCTACCGCAGGGATGCAGGGAAAAAAACATATCACAAGGGTACAAAGGGACAGAGGTACAAGGAAAGATATGAACTATGATTCTCGGAATTCAAAATCCCAGTTACAAATCTTCCACCTAATTTCTAGGGCGATAGATGTTCTAGGCGAAGGACTTGTAACGTCCTCTCGCACATAATAGAAATACTCCCCGTCCGCATTTTCTAAAACGCCACGACATATTGCAGCTAGACCATCCTCACTGTTATTGCAATCTAAGCTGCTGTCAAAGTATGAAATTATGTCGTTCGGCGTGGCGGAACTGGTGTAGTAGATGGTCGCCATTCGTCTATAGCTAAACTCACGCAGGCTTTGCTCACTGAATTCCGAGTTTGGATAAGGCGGTATGGGTATTACCGGAATTTCATTTAGCTGATTACAATGCTGCATAATAGATAAAGGTATAGCAGCGCACAAAAATATCAGCAGAAAGACACTGAGAGCAACGAGCTTTTTCTTGCCAATTGCGATGCGCTTCATGAGTAATTCCCCTATGAAATGAACATCGCATCACCGAATGAAAAGAAGCGATAGTTTTCGCGCTTGGCGGTTTCGTAGGCGTTGAGAACGTTCTCACGTCCAGCGAACGAGCTAATCATCATGAGTAAAGTCGATTTTGGCAGATGAAAGTTCGTCAGCATGGTGTCAACCACACGCCAGTGATAGCCGGGATAGATGAATAGATTGGTATCACGCTCAAAGGCAATAACAGGTTTCCACGGGCAGGCATCGGGCAGCAGTTCAGGGTGAGCGGGGTCGCCGCCTGCACTGAGGATTCCGGCGGTTTCGAGTGCGCGGGCGCTGGTTGTGCCGACGGCGATGATACGCCCGCCTGCTAACTTGGCCTCGTTGATGATGTGCGCGTCGTGCGGCGCGAGGATGGCAAGTTCGCTGTGGATGTGATGCTGCTCAACCTGTTCGACGCGCACAGGCTGAAACGTGTCTAGCCCGATGTGCAGCGTACAGTAAGCGAACTGCGCGCCCCTGTCTCTGAGTGCTAACAGCAATTCAGGCGTAAAGTGTAAGCCTGCTGTTGGCGCGGCAGCAGAGCCTTCCTGCTGGCTGTAGACGGTCTGGTAGCGTTCGGGATCATTCAGACGGGTGTGAATGTAGGGCGGCAGCGGCATCTCGCCTAAATCGGTCAGAAGGTCGTTGACGGGCTGGCTGAACTGGATAATACGCTCCGGGCTGTCAGACTCTTCGATCACTTCAGCGGACACGCTGCTGCCGGGAAAGTTGAGCAGTGACCCCTTAAAAATGCGCTTGCCCCCTACCAACACATGCCAGCGAGTATCGTCAATCTGGCGTATCAGTAGAACTTCCGCTGCACCGCCTGTGGATTTCATGGCTTTTAAGCGCGCAGGGATAACGCGGGTTGTGTTGAGTACGAGCACGTCGCCGGGATTGATGAGATCGACAATATCGCGGAAACGGCGGTGTTCGAGTGTGCCTGTCTCACGGTCAAGCAGCATCAGGCGCGAAGAATCGCGGGGCTGCGCGGGTACTTGGGCGATGAAGGTTTCGGGCAGTTCGTAATCGAAATCGGAGACATTCATGCTATTGACGATTTATAAACCGGACGACGAAGTTTAAGACGACGGTCAGGATGATGCTGAGGACTATCATGCTGGCGATAGGAACAAAACAGGAAAAGCCTTGCCCTTCAATGCGAATGTCACCGGGAAGATTGCCGAACAGGGGAATACGCGCCAGCAGCAGCAGCGCGCCGCCGATCACCGCGACCACGACGCCAGCGATTAAAAGAATGCGACCAATTGAGCCGATGTCCATGATTCTCACCACAGAGGCGTTTGACTGCCGTTTTCGGGTTTGACGATGCCAAGATGCTCGTAAGCATGGCGTGTAGCGACGCGTCCACGAGGGGTACGCTCGATAAAGCCAAGCTGCATCAGATACGGCTCGTACACATCCATGATTGTGGCGCTATCTTCGCTGATGGCGGCGGCGATATTCTCCAAACCGACGGGGCCGCCGTCGAACTTTTCGATGATGGTCGAGAGGATGCGGCGGTCAATATCGTCCAAGCCGAGTTCGTCCACTTCCATCAGCGCGAGCGCATCCTCAGCGACAGTGCCAGAAATGATGCCATCGGCGCGGGTCTGAGCGTAGTCGCGCACACGGCGCAGCAATCGCAGGCCCACACGCGGCGTTCCACGCGAACGGCGGGCGATTTCGCTCAATCCGGCGGGCTGAATCTCAACTTTGAGCATCCGCGTCGCACGGTCAACGATGAATTCCATAGCCGCTTGATCGTAAAAATCGAGGCGGAAGCGCGCTCCGAAACGATCTCGCAAGGGCCCGGAAAGCAGAGCCAGTCGCGTGGTCGCGCCGATCACGGTGAATCGCGGCAAGTTCAAGCGCACGTTCTTAGCGGCGGGGCCTTTGCCGATCACGATGTCCAGCGCGAAGTCTTCCATCGCGGGATAAAGCACTTCTTCGATGGCACGGCCAAGACGGTGAACCTCGTCGATAAATAGGATGTCGTTTTGTTTCATGTGCGTGAGAATGGCGGCGAGGTCGCCAGCGCGTTCGATAGACGGGCCGGCGGTGATGCGGATGTTGCTGCTCATCTCATTGGCAACGACATGCGCCAGCGAGGTCTTTCCCAAGCCGGGCGGGCCATAAAACAGGATGTGATCGACTGGTTCTTTACGGGCTTTGGCGGCGTCGATGATGATACGCAGGTTTTCACGGACGCGGTCTTGCCCCACGATGTCATTAAGCACCTTGGGACGAAGGGCAATATTCTCGCGGTCATCGGTGCGCTGCTTGCCGCTTACTAGGCGTCCGTCGCCATCGGACATGGTTAAAGGTTTCCTCTCATGCCGTGCTGCCAGTCGATAATATGTTCTATATTTACTATACTACGAAGTATAGCTGACGCTCAAACTGGCGCAATGGTGGTTTTGACAATCGACATTCACCCGCGTACAATCTGACCGTTTTGCTACGGGAAGGGGGCGCAAATGTCACTGATCCATGTTTCACAGCATCCACTGGTGCAGCACAAACTCACGGTGCTGCGTGATGTCAACACCGATCACCGCAAATTTCGGGAACTCCTGCGCGAACTGGCGCTGCTCCTCTGTTACGAGGCTACTGAGGATTTGAAACTCATCACGAGGACGGTCATTACGCCTATGGGTGAGGCTCAAGGGCAAGAAGCGCAGCAAACGATCGGCGTTGTGCCGATTTTGCGCGCTGGCTTAGGGCTGCTCGATGGCGTGCTACAACTACTCCCCAGTGTACAGGTGTGGCACATCGGTTTGTATCGTGACGAGCAAACCTTGAAGCCTGTGCAATACTACAATCGCCTGCCTGCTGTGCCGACGGTGGAAATCTGCCTTGTGCTGGATACGATGCTGGCGACGGCTGGCTCCGCTATAGCGACGATGGATATTCTCAAGGCTTGGGGCGTACCGCAGATCAAGTTTTTAGGCGTGATCGCCGCGCCGGAAGGCATCGAAGCACTGTCTACGGCGCATCCTGACGTGCCGATCCACATCGCGGCGGTGGACGAGCGCTTGAACGAGATCGGCTTCATCGTGCCCGGACTCGGTGATGCGGGTGATCGGCAGTTCGGCACTTAGGCCGGCCTCATCGTGTCCAACATCGCTGTATATATCATCGTTTTTTCTTTGGCGTTGAGCGTCACGCTGGTGCTGACCCGTATCGCGCTGCTTTTAGGTGAGCGCTATAACATTAGGTCTGCTGCTGGCGGGCGCCGGCTCGAACCACAAATGACGAAGCTCGGCGGTATTGCGCTGTTTGGTGGATTTATGGTGGCGGTGCTGGCCGCTCAACTGCTGCCTGTGCCGCGCCTTGACCCGATGGAAGTAGTGCGCTTGATCGGCCTGCTGCTGGGCGGGACAGTGATTTTCATCGTGGGGCTGCTGGATGACTTCTTTGAATTTGGGGCATTTCCCCAATATCTCGGTCAGCTTGCGGCTTGCAGCGTGGCCGTGATCTTTCAGATTTTCATCGAAACGCTGAATAACCCTCTGTCCGCGCAGCAGACTGAGCCATGGCCATATATTGTCACAGTCACGCTCACGGTGTTCTGGCTCGGCTTGATGATGAATACGACCAATTTTCTGGATGGCTTGGACGGGCTGGCAAGCGGTGTTGCCTTCATCGCAGGAACGATGCTGTTCATCAACAGCGCGTTTCGTGTCGATCCGCCGCAGACCAGTGTGAGCCTGCTGCCACTGGCGCTGATGGGAACGTCGCTCGGCTTCTTGCTTTATAACTTTCACCCTGCGCGGATTTTCATGGGCGGCGGCGCGCTGTTCTTGGGATACCTTCTCGGCACGTTGAGCATTATCGGCGGCGCGAAAATGGCGACGATTTTACTGGTGATGGGGCTACCATTAATGGATGTGGCGTGGCAGGCGTTGAACCGTTTGCGGAAGGGCCGTAACCCGTTCTCAGGTGATCGTGGTCATGTGCATTTTCGACTGGTGGATATGGGCTTTGGCCAGCGTCAGATCGTGCTGGTATATTACTGCTTCTGCGCGTTCTTCGGTATTTTGACACTGATTGCAGCCAGCCAACTTTTCAAGCTGATCGCGTTAAGTGTGATGATGGCGCTAGTGATGATCGGCTTTGTGGTGCTGTCGCGCTCACGAACACCGATTCGCTAGGGGTTATCCTCGTCGTCCCCGTATTGTGCTTCATCATCCACATAGTCGTCATAGGCATCGTCTTCGCCGTTATCGTCCTCATCTTCGTCCTCACTGTCGCTGCGAGTTGGAAGTGCGCCGAACGTCGATGTTGGCCTTGAGGATAGGCTGGCAAACGGGTCTACGCGGCGGGCTGTCGATGCAGACAGGCGGGGCTCTTCCTCTTCGTCGTCTTCATCATCTGCGGGTGCGGGTTCGCGGCGTGGCGCTCCAAACGGTGAACCCGCAGCGGGGCGTGCTGGTTGTCCGCCGGGACTCAAGGGTGATGGGCGACTCGTGCCTGCGGGTGTGGCAGGACGATCAGCGCCGGATGTGTTTGGTGAACCAAGTGAGCCTGTACCGGGTCGAGGCGGTTGATTGCTGCCGGGGCTGCTCGGCGCACCGAATGAACCTGCACCGGGTCGCGGTGGCTGGTTGCCGCCGGGGACATTTGGCGAAGTTGGTGAGCTGCCAGCAGGGCCACCGGGACGGGGCGGCTGATTGCTGCCGGGGCCGGCGGAGGTGAATGGCGCGGGACGATTTGTGGATGAACCCGGAGCGCCCGGATTTGATGCTGCTGGTGTACCAGCTCGGGCCATTTCTCCGGTTGATGTGGCTGGTCTTGCGGGTTGTGTTCCTGATAGTTGCCCGGGGCGTGCGCCCGATGGTGTAGGCGTGCCAGCGCGGGCCATTTCTCCGGTTGATGTGGTGGGTTTTGCAGAATCAGCGCCGGGATTGCGTTCGACGGATGTTGTACCGAGCGGCGTCCGAACGGTAACGGTACTCGGGCCAGCAAGTTCAGGTCTTGGCGTGGCCGGAGCGATTGGCGATGTGGCGGCAACAGACGGTAGTGCTGGCTTAGGCTGAACAATAGCCGTCGGCACAAGCGCAGGCGCTTTGAACGGCGTAACAATCTCTTTGCCCGGTGCGCCGGGGATAGGCAGTTCGAGTTTGTAGATCGACGGGGGGCCGGCCAAAGCTGTGCGACGCTGTTCGCGCTGCTGACCACGCGCTGCCTGCCTTGCGGACTGGCGTTCACGTTCGCGCATTTTGAGGATTTCCTCGCGGCGCATGGTAATCATTTTGCCGTCTTTGAAGGTGGCGCTGTCGCCAGTGACGCGCTCGATGACGGCTTCAATGGTGCCCAGCATAGCCAACCCAAACAGATTGATGCCGATGATAACAGCAAACACGGCTGAGAGCAGGTTGAGCGCGTCGGCAATAGGGATGGAGAGCGCGCCAAGCACACGATCACCCACGCCGACAATGAACAATATGGCGACCAAGATGCCAATAATCACGCCGACACTGCGCCAACCGCGCAGTTCGCTCAAGTTTGGCATCATGGTATTGCTGATCGTGAACGCGAGATAGATCCACAACCAGAAATCAGGCGCGGAAGTGAGTTCAGAGATTGCCGTGCCCAAGTCGCCTTGTTCTCCGGTGGCGCGGTTGAGAAAGTCCTGAATATTCAACACATTGATGGCGATATACCAGACCAGCGCGAGTCCGATTATCAGAGGGGCGGTAGTGATAACCGCTACTTTGAAGCGATTGGCTTTCTTCCCCAACCGGACGAAGTTGAGTTTCAGTTCACCGATTTCTTGCTTATCGGGCCATGCGATAGCACGATCTGCCCGAACATTCAAAATGCCTGCGACCAGCCAATAGCTGACCTCGTGCAAGATAACGCCGGGAAGAAAGAAGATGTAGTAGAGAATAGTGGTGGTTTGATAGTCTTTCGTCAGCAGCCAGCCAACCTTAAAGATGTGCTGGTGCAGCCAGTGCTCCAACGCACGCAGTAGGAAAAATAAGCCAGCTACAACCAGCCAAGGGCCGAGTGACGAAAGACCTGTACCTGTCAGCGTTACGCACCTTTCTCTTGTGCGGCGATCTCTACCAGCGAGACGAAATCATCGACCTTGAGGGCCGCGCCACCGACCAACGCGCCGTCGATTTCCGGCTGCGACATATACTCCGCCATATTCCCCGGCTTGACGCTGCCACCGTACTGAATGCGGGTCGCTTGAGCGATGTCGCTGCCATAAAGATCGGCCAGCGTGGAACGAATCATGCCGATGATGCTGTTGGCGAGTTCGCCGCTGGCGCTTTTGCCTGTACCAATCGCCCAGATGGGTTCGTAGGCCATGACGACCTGTGCCATTTGCGCGGGTTTAACGCCAGTGAGGGCGGCGAATACTTGTCCACCAACGAAGGATTCAGTTTCGCCCGTTTCGTTTTGGGCGAGGCTTTCGCCAACCGCGACGATGGGTTTCAGTCCATGCGCCAACGCCGCTTTGACTTTCTTGTTCACACGCTCATCGGTGTCACCGAGATATTCGCGGCATTCGGAGTGACCGATGAGAACATAGTCGACCAGACCTTGCAGCATCGTGGGCGAAATCTGTGAGGTATAAGCGCCGGATTCTTCCCAATGCAAATTTTGCGCGCCGACAGCGATTCCTGTTCCCTTGAGCGCTTGCGAAACAGGGGAAAGTGCAACGAAACTCGGACAGACGAGGCATTCAACGCTATCAAACGGAGCAAGTCGGGGCGCAAGTTCTTGTACGAAGGACACCGACTCGTCCAGCGTCTTAAACATTTTCCAGTTTCCGGCAATGATGGGTTTTCTCATGATTATCCTATGTTATTCAGAGGCTTGTAAAAGTTCGGCGGCGCGCTGCTGCACCCATTCGGGCGCGGTAGGGCTGTCCGCGGCGAGCTGCCATTCTGCCAGCGCCTGCACGTTATTGCCACGCGCTTGATGGAGTTCGCCCATGACGAGATGGGCTTCCGCTAGTGTACCATCCTGCGCGAGAGCACGTTCGAGAGCGAGTTCGGCAAGGCGCGGACGGTCTTGTGTCAGAAAGCGGCGGGCGGCCATGCTGTTGAGGAGAGGCAGTGTTTCCGGCACTGCATTCGCGCTGTTTTCTTCACTCAACTCGCGTATTTCGGGCGTACCGTCTCCTGTGACCAAAGCTAACTGGTACAGAAATTCGCCTGTTTGAGAACGGGCGATTTCATAAGCAGCGCTGCCACTACCGACTGCTTGATTGAGCGCATTTATATAGATCGCGGCGGCGACGTTTGCTTCGGCGGTTTGGGCGGCGATGTCGGCGGCGGATAAGAGGTAGGTGGTTGGATCGGTGGCGAAGGGTAAGCCGCGCTCGACGGTTTGGCGGGCTTCCTGCGGGCGATCTTCGAGCCACAGCGCTTGAGCCAACGTGAGGTATGCGGTGGGGTCTTCTGGATTGGCATCGACGGCGGCACGAGCATCGACGAGTGGTAGCGTGGGGTTGTTTTCGGTTGCGACTGATGTCGTCAGGGCGGGAGTGGAGATGGGTAGATCGTCAACGTCCGTTCGGGCTACCGCGCTTGAGGTTAGCTGCACCTGTTCTAGCAGATCAAACTGGCTTAACGTGTCCATCGCGTTCAGAGTGACCATCGCACTCAAGATACAAACGAGCAGTGCCGCAGCGATGCCACCGATCAACCAATTGTTATGCTTGCGTGAAGAAACTCCTATCGGTGTGAAATCGTTGGTTGAACCGTAGGGGGCGGAGATACTCCCGTAGGGGGTGACTGTGCCTACCGTATAGGATGCCGGAGAAGGCTTCGGTGTCGTCGGTGTTACGGTTGCAGCGTCTTCTTGACTTGACAGCATATAGGTATCGCGTGTGTGCGCTCCCGCGACAGTGGCGACCCCGACACGAGTGGGCGGCAGGTCGTTTAGCTGACTGCTCTGAAAGGAGTCGCGGAAGGCGGACATCATTTCGACGGCAGAGGAGTAACGGTCTGCCGGGTCTTTGGCCAACGTTTTCAACAACACCTGTTCGGCACGGGCGGGGATATTCGGGTTGACAGCCGTCGGCAGTGGGAGCGGTGTGTAAATGTGATCGTGGATGATGGCGTAAGGTGTATCGGCGCTGAACGGTACTCGCCCGACGATGAGTTCGTAAAGCACGACACCGAAACTATAAATATCGGTGCGAGCATCTAATTCGCGATCGCCTTTAGCCTGCTCCGGCGAGATATACTGCGGCGTACCGAGCAGCATATCTTTACTAAGTGTGCTTTCGCCAACCAACGCGATACGTGCTAGCCCGAAGTCGGTCAGGTAAGGCATATCATCGGTATCAATCATGATGTTACTGGGTTTGATGTCGCGGTGGAGAACGCCGTGTTGATGCGCGTAGGTGAGTGCTTCAGCGATTTGCGTCATGATTCGCAGTATGTCACTCAGGCGCAGAGGGCTGTCCACACGGCGCGCTTTGAGTGTGCG
>JACMMD010000794.1 GCA_014379235.1 Anaerolineae bacterium | reverse complement strand
TGTACATGGCTGAGTCCATGATCGGCGGCTAACTCGTGCAGCAGCAGCGCCGCACGATAATGCGGAAACGTGCTGCCAAGCTGATATTTCGGGACAAATGCATTGAACGGCTCTGACCAGTCCGGCGGCTGCCAGTAGGCGCGGCGGCCATTTCGCACGAGCAGAGGCGTTCGCCGCGATGCGTAGAGGATTTGCGTGGCTTGATCTACCTTGATCGGCGTATGCGCGGGCAAATAGGGGCGATCAAACGCGGGCGCGTCATCGCTGGCGGTGACATAAAACTCTGCTTCTAGCAGTTCGGGTTGAGCCTGAATTCCTAACGATGCGGCTAACTGTTCGTCCAACATATCAGCACGGCCCGTGACGAGCATGGGCAGAGGTGTATCCAGCAGGGCAGCGCGTTCGCTCTCACCGAGATTACCCGGCGTTTGCATCATCAACGCATCGAGGTTCGAGGCGGTATCTTGCAGCCATTCGGTGCGCGTGATGCTGAGTATGGGCGCGCCCCATTTCATGAGCATCGCCGCCTGATCGTCAAGCCATTCGGTGACGTTCCAATCGGGGTGATGCGCGCTTAACCACTCCATCATCGAGCGATTGTAAACGAGTGTACAGCCGTAAACGCGATCCATCTCCAGCGCGTTAGCCTGCGCCATATTGAGATGGGTATTCACGTAGGCGATGTCGTCCTCGCTCAATAGTTCCATATCGCCGTTGTTCATCCACGAGATATAGCTGCCATCCGGCACTCGAAGCCCCTGCGGCGTGACGACGGCGGCATGGGTGAAGGCCCACATGGACCAACGGAGCTTGTGTGGAACTTGATGCAGCGTATCCCACGGCTCCCAACCGTCCCACGTTTCGATCAGATTGTAGAACTTGCAGGGACGTTCGCGTTGTTCGTTGGCGCGGGCGATCATCGCGCCGCGTGTGAGCAGATTGGCCGTCTGGAACGTCCAGCCTTTCCACAGTTGATGCCACCAATCCTGCCACGCGCCGCCCCACGTTTGCTCGATCCAGCCGTCAATGTAGCCATCGGCGACGAGGGCTTCAAAGTCCACACAGCCCACACGCCAATCAGCAATCGGACTGATGGCGCTCGAATAACCGAAAACCTTTTTCGACGGATTGGCCGTTTTGACCGCCTTATACAAATCGCGCACGGCTTGGCTGAAACGTTCGACTACAACAGGATCGGCGGGGGCGCTCGTGCCAAACGGGCCGTTGCGCGTGTAGATCATCGGGCCGGTCAGCCCGTCGCGCAGGTGCAGCACATCGAGGTTGAGAAAGTCCGCCAGATGTCCCCACTGGGCGCCGAAAAAATCGGGGAAGTAGGCGTTTTCGGCCAGCCCGTTCGGGAACGCCGCGTAAGCATAGCTGTCCGCGTGAAGCCGTTTGATGGGGTGCAGATCGGGCATTCCGATGAACGATTTCGGCGGGTCATACAGTTCGGGATGGCGTTGATACCACGCCGAGTCGAAGTCATAGATTTTCAGTTCCGGCGGCCACACCACATGCGCCCAACCGACGAACAGCACCCCGATTTGCAAATCGCTAAGGTCACACTGTGCCGCTGAATGGCGCAGTTGGACGATAAATTCGCGCAGCGCTGCATATGACTGCTCTCCCCAGAGCGCGGTTCGCCTACTGAGAGTCGGTAGCTTTTGCGTCGGGTCGCCTGTCCACTCGCTTACAAGGTCAATGAGCCAGCCGACATTGAAGATGATGCCGCGTTTTCCATTGACCGCACCCAAGAGCGGCGCAACACGATCAAGCACCATGTCGATCTGCGCGCTCAGATCGCGGCGCGGGTCGAAGTACGTCAAATCCATTTCAAGCCAGCGGTCTACAGGTAACGTCATTAAACCTCTACATTCGGTTGAGCAGGGTTTGTAAGTCAGGCATAGACTGTGAGCCGCCAACGCCCGTCACGCTGAAACCAGCGGCGAGGCTGGCGAAGCGCATCTGTTTTTCGAGCGGCCAGCCCTGCAATAAGCCATAGATAAAAGCGGCATCGTAGGTGTCACCCGCGCCGATGGTGTCCACCACTTCGCTGATGATAACGGCATCTTGATGCTGAGTGGTCTCGCGGCTAAACGTGGTCGAGCCTTCCGCGCCCTGTTTGACGACGACGGTTTCAGCGCCAGCGTCGAGCAGCCTGCGGGCCGCGTCAGCGAGGTTGCTTGCGGCGGTCATATTTCGGGCTTCGTGTTCGTCGCAGAACAGCACGTCGATGAACGGCAGCACGTCGGCTAATGCTTCCAGCCAAGGCGGCGACATGACAAATAATGGGAACTGCGGGTCGATGGTCGTGATGAGGCCGCGCTCATGGGCGTGGCGGTATAGGTCACGGAGCTGGCCGTGCCACGCTTCTTGATGGTGCAGATAGCCGCCGTTATGCAGCACCCGCGCATCGAGCAGCGTTTCGATTTGCGCGGCGCTGTATTCCAGCGGCCATAGGGGATGTGTCGGCATTCGATAAGCGAGTGGGCGTTTGCGGCTGCCAAACAGCAGCATGTATACGCCGATGCCACCGAGCGTGTCGGGGAACGTTTGCACCAGCGAAGTATCGACCCCGCCGCGATTGAGCGTGGTTTCGACGAACATACCGAGCGCGTCATCGGGCAGCGCGGAATAAACCGCCACCGACAGTCCGAGTCGGGCGAGGTTCTGCACCGTGTAG
>JACMMD010000793.1 GCA_014379235.1 Anaerolineae bacterium | reverse complement strand
GTACGAACCTTGCGCTGATAGCAAGAAAGATACCACATCGGCCACGTCATCGGGCGTTTGGACGCGCCCAAGCGGGATGGTGGACGCCAGTTTGCCGAAGGATTCTTCGGGCGTGATTCCGGCGATTCTCGCTCGTTCTTCATGGATGCCGCGTGTCATCGGCGTATCGACGATGCCGGGGCAGACCGCGTTGACGTTGATGCCGTTCTTGGCGAATGCCAGCGCCGCCGAACGAACCACGCTAATCACTCCGGCTTTGCTGGCGGCGTAGTCAACGGCGTTGGCGCGTCCGCCCCGTGCCGCTACTGACGCAACTCCGACGATGCTGCCGCCGCTACCAGCCTAGACCATACGGCGGGCGACAGCCTGAAAGACGAGAAACGTGCCTTTGAGATTGACGTTCATGGTGCGATCCCATGCGTCCGCCGGAAGATCGACAAAGTTGAACGTCTTGATGATGCCGGCGGCGGTGACGGCCAGTGTAATCAAGCCATGATCGGCTTCGACAGCGCTCACGAGCTGCGCCACATCAGCCGCCGAGGATACATCTACGCGATACGACTGCGCCTTGCCGCCTGCGTCACGAATGGACTGTGCAGTTTGTTCGGCGTTTTCGGCGGAGAGGTCAGCAACGGCGACTGTCGCGCCTTCTGCGCCCAAGCGCTGCGCCACCGCCGCCCCGATTCCGCGCCCGCTGCCCGTGACCAGCGCGACCCGATTTGCGAATTTTGTCTCCATCGACTGCACCTCTAAATCTGGTTGCGGATGTGTTCTTCGCGCCCGTAGATCGATACGAGGATAAGTATAACCACACCGAGCGTCGCTTGAATAAGCGCTTGCGTCAGCCCTTGTCCGAGGAGCAAGGTTTTTAGCTCGACCAGCACGAACGCGCCGATGAACGTGCCTAAATAGCTGCCGCGCCCGCCAAGCAGCGACGTGCCGCCGATGACGACTGCCGAGATGGTTTCAAACAAATAGGGGTTGCCAACAAAAGCGTAAGCGCTGCCTGTGAAGCCAAGCAGCAAAATGCCCGCTCCGGCGGCGAACATCGCACTCAGGGCGTAGGTGATGGCCCACATGCGCGTCGGGTTGACCAGCGCCAACCGCGCCGCTTCGGGGTTCGCGCCAAGCGCATATAACTGGCGGCCATAGACGGTGCGGTTCAGTATCCACACGATCAATACCGCAAGGATAAACGCGAACGGAATCAGCGCCGGGAAGGGCAGCGGCCCGACTTCGATGCCCAAGATGTTATACGGGCCAAGCGTTGCACCGATGGAGACGAAATTGTTGACGTAACGCGGCGCGCTGCCTGATGGAAAACCGCTTGTCCACAGCAGCACCGAACCCTGCACAATTGTGCCGACGCCAAGGGTGACGATCAGCGGGTGGATTTTCAGCGATGATGATAAGCCGCCGCTGAATGCACCGATCAAGCCCGCAAGCAGCAGCACGACAACAACCACCAGTTCAAACGGGTAGCCATCGCCATGAAGTTTAGCCGCGACCACGTTGCCGAAGCCAATCAGAAACGGGATGGACAGGTCGATGCCGCCGATGAGGATAACCAGTGTTTGCCCGACGGCGGTGATGGCCAGCAGCGCGGCCAGCACACTCATGGCGCGGACGCTGAATGCCGAGCTAAAGCCGTCAATCAGATAACTGCC
>JACMMD010000001.1 GCA_014379235.1 Anaerolineae bacterium | reverse complement strand
TAGGCCGGAGCGCTGTATTCGTAAGCCGCTGGCGGTTGTTGAGGCTGCTGCTGAGGATCGCTGTAGGCGGCCACGGCAGGCGGCGCTGCGCGCTGCGGGACGGTACTGGGACTCATCGGCGCGAGATTTTCGGCGGGGCGCATCCCCACATCTTGGGCGCGGCTCATCTCATAAGAGAGCGTGACCGTCTCGCCTAGCCCGATCATATCGTTGTTGTTCAACGGCTTCGCCCCTGTGAGGCGCTGGCTGTTGATAAATGTGCCGTTGGTCGAACCCAAATCTTCGAGGGTATAGCTGCCTGCGCCGCGTGTTAGGCGCATGTGGTGGCGGCTCACTTCAGGGTCGTTAATCACAATATCATTCGTGATGTCGCGCCCTAGCGTAATCACATCCTTGTTCAGATCGTAAACCTGATTAGGCTGTGGGCCTCGGCGGACGACCAGCCGAAAGCTGTCGTTGCCCTGCATGTGGCGTCCTCCTCAAAGCGAAGCGCATGATTCCTTATAACAAGGGGGAGTATACGAGTATTCCCATGGGCTGTCAACTTCGACAGAGGTCATATTTGGCAAGATACATAAGGCGTTGCGTAAGCGACGGCCACTCGTGGAGCAAGCGTTTATTGGCGGCGCAGATAGGCTTCCAGCCGGGCGCGCACCCAATCAGGATCAGCATCATACTCTCGCAATAATCCTTCGCCATGCTCGTTAGCGGTCATCGCCAGCAGCAAATGATCGGTACCGATGCCATGCCTGCCGAAGTGTTCCGCGTAGCCCAACGCACCCACTAACACGCCATCCATGCCGATCAGCAGCACGGCATCGCCCCGCAGCAGATCGTGGCGTAAGCGATCTTCGTTAAGGCCGCACTCATGCAGCAGCGCACACATCGGGCTGCGCCGCTCAACCAGCAGCGCCAACAAAACGTGGCCCATGCCGATGCGTGGATGATTCAGCGCCACCGCGACCTGTTCGGCGGCGTTCAGTACGCGCCGTGAGAGTTCGCTCAGGCGGGCGTAGTGGCTGAAATCGCGGAGACTGAAAGAATTCATCGACTCATGGTCAACTCTATTATCCCAAGCGCATTATAGTCCCGCCTGCTGTTCGGCTGCAAACGCTGCGCCACATCCCGCCATCTGAGCGTTAACTAAGCGAACAGGCTACGTTCGCCTGACGCAGGCTTGCCAGCACTACAGCCTGCTTTTACACTGGACATTATGAATAAGAACGAAAGTTATCCCGCCATGCGAAACAATCTGGCGATTTTTCTGTTGTGGAGTGTGCTGGTCATAGTGAGTGCTGGTTGCAATCTCGCACAAGGTGATACAGCATCTACGCCAAACGCGCTGACTCGCGTGGCCGATGCACCCACAACAACGCCATCTGGTACAGGTATCGGCGAAAGCTCCGTGATCGGTCTTGGGCTGGATGCCAACACCTGCCGCCTGAGCGTCAGCGCTCCGGCGGATTTACGCAGCCGCCCCGATCTTTTCGGCGGACGCATCCTCACGCTCGAAGCCGGAACAATCGCGCCCATCATCGGACGCCCCGCCGATAATGCCGATTGGTGGCAGATTCAACTCGGCACAACGCTCGGTTGGGTGAGCGCCGCTTCAGCAGCTATCGCCGGAGATTGCAACAATATCCCTGTCGTGGACATCGCACAGCCAACACAAGCGCAGTCCTCAGTCGCCAACGCTCCGACAGCGCTGCCCCTTCCTCAATCTAACGGCGGTTCTGGTGGCGGCTCGTCGGCAGCATCAACAGGCGGCACGACGCTGACGTTCAACTCGGATACCAATGTGCGTTCCGGGCCGGGAACGGTATTTAACCCGCCGCTCGGCGCATTTCAAGAAGGCAACACCACCAACATTCTAGCCGTGAATCCGGCTGGCGATTGGTACAAAGTCGGCTTCGGTAGCGGCGTCGGTTGGGTGTGGAGCGGGCTAGTGTCCGTCTCCGGCAGCACATCGAGCCTTCCAGTTGAAGTCGGGCCGCCAGCGCCGCCACCGACCAGCGCCCCTGCGGTTCAACAGCAGCCCGTTCAACCCGTGCAGCAGCAGCCCGCGCCCTCGTTTGACCCGAACGTGAATTTGCTGCAAGACGCGGGCTTCGACAGCAATTACACCGGACGCGGACGCTCCGATCTGAACATTCCGGCGGCGTGGGAAATCTGGGTTGCTTCAGCGCCTCACAACGAAAACTGGATGAATCTGCCACCTGTCGGCTTCCCGCATAACGGCGGGCCAGAGGTACAGTCCGGCTCGGCATCGCTCAACCTCAATAAAGGTTACGCCACGTTCACGGCGGCGGTTTATCAGCGCGTGAGTGTGCCGCAAGGTGTCTCCATGCGGGCGCAGGCGTGGGCATGGCTGCATACCTGCGACCCCGCCCCATCCATCTGCTCGTCCGATCCCGGTTCAGGAGCGCGGGTGCGCGTGGGCATCGACCCCAACGGCGGCAGCGATCCGTTTGACAGTGACATCGTATGGTCAGACAGCGCGCCACATGATAGTTGGGGACTGCTCGGTGTAACGGCCACTTCGACAGGCACAACAGCGACGGTATTTCTGTACATGACGCAGGACTGGCCGCGTGGTCTCAACGAGGTCTATTGGGACAGCGCCGAACTCCACTTAGGTGGCTAAATGAGTACAATACGCTTATCGATATGAAGAGGTGAAACATGGCAACCACGACCCGAATCGGGATGCCGCTGGACGAGTTCAACGAAGCTCAGAACCAGCAGTCATTTGAACTCATCGAGGGCGAAAGGATTCCGAAATTGCCTAACGTTTTCGGACACAGCAAAACAATCCGTGCGCTATTCCGTGCGCTTGATAGCTTCACGCACACAAATCATTTAGGTGAAGTTTTTGCTGAGACCACGTTTATTAAGCCGGAGAACTTTGATCGTTTTTGGGTAACGGGTTCGCGCATTCCTGATATGATGTTCTATTCAGCAGAACGGTTTGCGAATTATGAAGCAAATACACCTCAAGCTGAAGGAAATCCGTTAGCGCTCGTTCCTGATTTGGTCGTTGAGGTTATCTCGCCCAGTGACAAATACAGCGATATAGATAAAAAGGTCGATATCTACTTACAAGATGGCGTTCGTCTGATCTGGCTGCTGGATTTCGAACTCCGAAAAGCGGCTGTTCACGCAGCAAGTCGCCCTCAACCACTTCGCCTCACCGGAGATGCCGTGTTAGACGGTGAGGATGTGATCCCCGGCTTTCAGATCGTTCTATCGAGCCTGTTTGAGTAAGGTAACTCAACCCGTTATGCGAACCTTGCGCGGCTTGGCCGCCTTTCTGATCGTTTTACTGTTCACTTCCGCCTCAGCCCAGCCTGAGACATCGTCTCTGCCGCCATTCGCGGCCATCTTCGACACCAATATCCACTGGTTCGATGCTGCTGCGGACAGTGTGCTGCAGCTTTCAACAGAGGGCATGGATCGCAACGTGGATGAGGGGCGCGTCGGCTTCATCCGTGACAAGTTCACCATTAGCCCTGATGGAACAATACTTGTCTACGCCATTCTTGAACCCGATCCAGTGAACGCTGATCGGGAGCGTTTGTACTTCATGATGATCGATTTGAACACGGGTGAACGTACTGAACTTCCGGTTCGACTCGCTGACATCAGCCGGATGCACATGAGTATCTCGCTCGATAACCAGTCCCTGTTGTATAACGAAGGCGTGACCTTTTATCGTCTACCGCTCACGGCAAGCGGGCAGCCGACACCGTTATTTGCACTGCCGGATATGTCCGGCGGCGGTGGCGGTGGTTCGTCTTATCCGTCAGACCCGTTATTCTGGCTGGAACGTGGCGGCACCACAGGCGGCGCACGTCCCATTCTGGCGGAAACACCTTTAGGGCTGGTGTTTACACCGCCGCCGCCAAACTCAATTGATGATCGCGGCGTTTATCTCTATGATTTCGAGCAGTCGCAAGCGTTCACCGTGAGCGACAGCATGACCAACGCGGCGCTCTCGGCTGACCGGACGCAAATCGCGGGTGTCATTCCGCCTGATGGCGAACGCCCCGGACATCCAGAAACAACAATCAGCGTTGTTGATCTGCAAACGCTGGTGCAAGAACGCCTCACCATCACCGACGCGATTGATAACGTAACATGGGGGCCCGCAGGCTCGAACACGCTCTATTACAGCACACGCAGGCGCACAGGCGATATCAACCTCGATTTATTGCCGTTCGCTGACCGTGAGCAGTTGTTCAGCTTTACGGGTCGCTTTGCGGATGGTACGCCCGTAGGCATCCCGCGCTACGAAGTGGGCATCTTCCGCTATGATTTGACCACAGGTGCATCGACGCGGCTTTATTACGCGGATGCTTGGGCTATCGGGCGCATGTTCGCAACGCCCGATAGTTCGGCGCTGGTGTTCTCGCAAGTGACAGGCTTACAGCGTTGGGTCAGCGAACGTGCCGCCGGAATCGATTACCCCGACCCCTATACACCCGCGCAAACTGACTTGTACCGCCTTGACCTCACCGACAACATAAGCGCGATTGAATTAGTGGGGGTCAACGTGCAGCGGCCAACGTTCGCGGGTGAGTCGTAAAGTA
>JACMMD010000792.1 GCA_014379235.1 Anaerolineae bacterium | reverse complement strand
TCGACTTGTAGCTGGGTAGCGATGCCCGCGTGATCCATACCGGGAACCCACAGGGCCGCTTTGCCGCGCATCCGTTCGTAGCGAGTCATCAGGTATTCGAGCGCGGTGAACAGCGCGTGTCCGATGTGCAGCGCGCCGGTTACATTGGGCGGCGGCATACTGATGACAAACGACTCGGCGTCAGGGTCAGCGACCTCCGGCTTGAACCAGCCGTGCTTCTCCCACCAGTCATAGAGGCGGGCTTCGGACTCTGCGAAGTCAAAGTTTTTGGGCATTGGTGTCGGCATGTTTACTGCTCCTTGCGTGAAATGCGGGCGCAATATATTGCGCCCCTACACAATATCGTTTATGGAACTAAAAAAGCCTCTCATCCTCGCAAGGACGAAAGGCTCTACTTTCGCGGTACCACCTTGATTCCTAACAGTGCATGGAGTTTCGGGCGTAAGCTATTACGCTCCTACAAAAAGCTGTTAGGCTCTTGAGCGCTGTAACGGGCGTTCCCGTCTGCGCTTACTGGCTAAACAAAATTTAGCTTATTCAGCGCGGCGACTCGCGGGTGACGTTCGGCGGCTTTTGCGAACAGGCTTGCAGCCAACGGCCTGTACTCTCTGGCGCGAAAAGGGACGCTTACTCTTCCCGGTCACGGTCTTTGCATGTGAGATTGTGCCGTAACTATAGCATGTCAAAAAGCGCGGCGTCAATCCTGCTGCAAAGTATCATTCAACTATACCGTGAGCAGGCTGCGTATGCGATCAGTCACCATGTCAATGGCGACTAGATTGTGGCCGCCGCGTGGGATGATGACATCCGCATAGCGCTTGCTCGGCTCGACAAATTCGAGGTGCATCGGGCGCACGGTGTCCATGTATTGTTCGATTACCGAGTCGAGGGTGCGGCCACGTTCGGCCATATCGCGGCGCAGACGGCGAATGAAGCGAATGTCAGCGTCGGCGTCCACGAATATTTTCACGTCGAACAGATCGCGCAGCGCGGGTTCAGCAAGCACGAGAATACCCTCGACCAAAATGACCGGATGCGGCTTGACGCGCTGTGTTTCTACGAGGCGGCTGTGATGCACGAAGTCGTAGATCGGTATCTCCGCTTCGTGCCAATTTTGTAGACGCTGTAAGTGCTCAATCATCAACGGGGTTTCCCAAGCATCGGGGTGATCGAAGTTGCGGACACCGCGAGAAGATGTGGGAATTTTGTCGAGGTTGTGGTAGTAAACGTCGTGCGGGAGATAAGTGAGGTTTTGGCCACCTACACGTTCACGAATTGCGGCGGAAACCGTTGTTTTACCGGAGCCTGTGCCGCCCGCTACTGCGATGATAATTGGCCGCTTTGCGGGGGCGGGACTTTCGCTCAAGGCGTCGAGACTCCACTAGCAAAGAAAAAAGCCACCCGAGAGACTTGAACTCTCAACCTCACGCTTACGAAGCGTATGCTCTGCCATTGAGCTAGGGTGGCGTAACGGGGCGCATTATAGCAACCGTGCGCCCACGAATCAAGACTGGAATTCAGATTTTGCTAATGGCGGAAGTGGCGCGTTCCGGTAAAGACCATCGCCATGCCCGCACGATTGGCCGCCTCGATGACTTCGCTATCGCGGATCGAGCCGCCGGGTTGGATGACGGCTGTTACGCCTGCTTGCGCGGCAGTTTCGACGCTATCGGCAAACGGGAAAAACGCATCCGACGCCATGACAGACCCTTGAGCGTGCGCGCCTGCTTTGCGAACCGCCAATGTTACCGCGTCAACACGGCTTGGAAGTCCGCCGCCAACGCCGACAATCATGCCGGGAATGGCCAAGACGATGGCGTTCGATTTAACGTGTTGAGAGGCCTTCCACGCGAATTGAAGCGCGTCGAGTTCTTGCGGCGTTGGTTGGCGCGTGGTGACAGTTTTCAGCGGTGTACCTTCGGGATCACCCATGTCGGCGCGCTGTACCAACAGACCGCGATGAACGCTGCGAATATCGTAATCGTTGCCATCGTAGGGGAAGGGGACACGCAGCAGACGGCAGTTCTTACGATTGTTGTTGAGCGTGGACTGGGCGGTGGGTGAGAAGTTCGGTGCGGCAATCGCTTCGACGAACAGCGAACCGAGCTTTGCCACGAAAGTATCATCGACCATTCGGTTTACAGCAATCACACCGCCATAGGCTGATACTTCATCGGCGGCGAGTGCTTGCGGATAGGCTTCCGCGATGGTGTCCGCGCTGGCGATGCCGATAGGCGTCAGATGCTTGACGATGACGACGCTGGGGGCATTGAACATGCTCACTGCACGCCACGCCGCATCAAGGTCGAGGATGTTGTTGTAGGACAGAATCTTGCCGCCTAAAACTTCGCCGCCGAGCGGCCCGGATGATGCTTCACGGCTGTAGAAGGCGGCCATTTGATGCGGATTTTCGCCATAACGCAGCGTCTCAATGCGATGAAAACCGAGCGACAGGTGTTCGGGAAGTTCGTCACTGGTCGGGGCAGGCGCGATTTCCCGCGAGAGAAAAGCGTGAATGGCTGTGTCGTAATCTCGCGTGTGAGCGAAGGCTTTCACGGCTAAGTTGCGGCGTGTTGGCAGATCAACTTGCCCGCCCGCTTTGACTTCAGCGATGACTTTGTGATAATCGGCGGGGTCGCAGACAGCGGCCACACGCAGGAAGTTTTTCGCTGCTGCGCGCAGCAATGCTACGCCGCCGATGTCGATCTGCTCAACGGCGTCTTGCAGCGTGACGC
>JACMMD010000791.1 GCA_014379235.1 Anaerolineae bacterium | reverse complement strand
GATCGAGGCTGAAGCGGCGGCGGCTCTCAGCGACGACGATGCGCGGGCGCTGATCTATCACCCCGACATCAGCACCGCTATAGAGATCACGGCCATCAGTGGTCGCGGCGTGGGCATGGACGTTGTGCGTGATCGCGTGGAAAATTTGCGCGGGCGGGTGACGCTCCACAGCGCTATCGGTCAGGGGACAACAACGGCGCTGAGTGTGCCCGTCTCGCTGACCCGGCTGCGCTGTGTGCTGCTGCGCGTAGGCGACGAGGATTACGCTGTGCCGTCCGCGATGGTCATGCGGATGGAAACGCTGCCGCGCTCTGCCGTGTTTTTGACCGAAGGGCGCGAGATGACACTGGTGAACGATAAACCCGCGCCGTTGATGTCGATGGCGGCGGTATTGGATACGGCCAGCGCGACCCCCGCTGATGCTGACGCAGTGACGACGCTGGTGCTGGCCGCTTCTGATCGAGCGGTAGCGTTTACAGTGGACGAGCTTTACAGCGAACAAGAACTGGTTTTGAAGCCGCTCGGCGTGGAGATTGCTGGCGCGCAGTATGTGGCGGGAGCGGCGCTGCTCGGCTCTGGCGATGTAATTTTGATGCTCGACGCGAACCAACTCGTTCGCAGTGCTACCGGAACGCGCTTGCCACGCCGCCGCGCCATCGAAGCACCCAAGCCCAAACTAGCTGAACGCAAACTGCGTGTGTTGGTGGTTGATGACTCGATCACGACGCGGACGCTGGAGAAGAACATCCTCGAAACGGCGGGCTTCGATGTTCGCGTGGCCATTGACGGTGTAGAGGCATGGTCGGTGCTGGCGGAAGGCGGCGAACATGACTTCGACGTGGTGATTAGCGACGTTGAGATGCCGCACATGACGGGCTTAGAACTGGCGCGGCGCATCAAGGACGAGCCGCGCACATCACATCTGCCTGTGATTTTGCTGACCTCACTCAACAAGCCGGAACAGCGCGAGGCCGGTCTGCGCGCCGGAGCGGACGCTTACTTGGTGAAATCGACGTTCGATCAAGATGAACTGCTGCGAACGATTCAATCGGTGCTGTAGCGATGCTATGGGCGCATGGGCAACTCTACACTTTTTATGAGCATTTGCTTGAACAACTTGAGTTGCGAAAGATACGCATTGAATGGGTCGAAGCAGCAATGTTAGACCCTGATGAAATCGAGTATAGTAAGTCCACCGGACGCTATATGTACGATAAATTTATTGAAGATGCGAAATCATCGGTTAGAGTGGTTGTAGATGAAGAAGAGTTCATGATTGTTACCGCCCATTTTCTTAAGGGTGTAAAGAGGTAGAGCAGAATGGAAATAAAATATGACGCTCGCGCCGATGTCATGTACATTCGCTTGAGTAAAGCGCCGTTTCATGAGAACCATGTTGTCAACGATACAATGGTGGTTGACCTTAGCGAAGATGGAAATGTTATCGGAATTGAACTCATTTCACCCTCACGGTACGTCGATGATCTCGACGAAATTCTCCTGAGATTCACCAGCAAAGACAAACCGTCGTTCCTCGCTAAAACGGAATAGAGCGATGAACGTAGAGGAATGTGCTGTGACACTCCCCACACGTAAACGTGGGGGCTTCTCGTCAGCGAACGGGGTTCGCCTCCGAGCTACTTGCCGGGTGTCCGCCGGAACTACTCGGATTTCTCCGAGATACTTGATGGCAGCGCATCGTGTGTTGCATGTTTTACGAGATGGACTGCCCATCCCAACGCCCAACATTCAGTTGTTAAGCTGCAAGCGGCCTTGTGCCGCACGCCCGATTGGGCATGGATATTCAGCATATCCACAGGCG
>JACMMD010000790.1 GCA_014379235.1 Anaerolineae bacterium | reverse complement strand
TTTCGCTGTTCATGTTCAGGAGAGGTGTCCTCGTCGTTGGTCGCCCGCGCCCGAAGCACGATATGGCGTAGGACGAAGGACGTTACGATTATAATGGAGCGTATTATAGAGGCTGGCCATTCGCAAGGCGATTACAATGCCGATTACAAATAGGATAAGCGGATGAAGATATTGATCGCGCCGGGAGCATTCAAGCGCAGCCTGAGTGCCAGCGCCGCCGCACAGGCCATTCAGCGCGGGCTAGAACGCTCCGGTATCGAGGCTGAACTATACCTGTTACCGATTGCTGACGGCGGCAACGGAACACTCGACGCATTTTTAGCCAACGGCGGCGAACGTATTTGCATGATTGTAAACGACCCATTGGGGCGTTCAGTCGAGTCGGCGTATGGGCTGCTGAATGTCGATGGCGGTCAAACGGCGGTGATCGAGATGGCGCTGGCGTCGGGCATGGAACTGCTGCGCCCTGATGAATACGACCCTCTGCGCGCCAGCACCTACGGCACGGGTGAACTGTTAGCGGCGGCGCTCGAAGCAGGTGCGCGGCGCTTCATCATTGGTGTCGGGGGCAGCGCAACGGTGGATGGCGGCGCGGGCTGTTTACAGGCGCTTGGGGTGCGGCTGCTGGATGAGAACGGCGCGAAGCTACCAGCGGGAATCGGCGGCGGAGACTTGAATCGCGTTCGCACGATTGATGCTGCGGCGCTGGATAATCGTTGGCGTGAGTGCGAGGTGATTATCGCCTCAGATGTCGACAATCCTATGTTGGGCGAACAGGGCGCGGCGGCGGTGTTCGGGCCGCAGAAGGGCGCATCGCCGGATGATGTGCGCGTGCTAGATGGCAGCTTGCGCCACTTCTTCACACTAGTACGCGATCAGATCGGTGTCGATGTGCTGAATGTGCGCGGCGGTGGGGCTGCGGGAGCGCTGTCTGCCGGACTGATGGCCTTCATCGGCGGACGCATCGAGTCGGGCATTGATCTATTGCTGGCTCACAACCACTTTGATGATCTGCTGAAAGATGCTGATCTCATCATCACGGGCGAGGGGCAGATTGACGAACAAACGGTACAGGGCAAAGGGCCGATTGGCGTGGCACGGCGCGGGCGCGAGTATGGTGTGCCGACAGTGGCGATTGTCGGCGGGTTGAATGCGGATGATGTGCTGCTGCACGAGGCGGGAATCAGCGCTGTGCTGCCGATTGTCACCGGGCCGATGACGCTGGACGAGGCGCTTGTGCGGGCTGATGAACTGCTCGAAAGAACCGCGCTGCGTTTGGGATATATGCTACAGTTGAATAGGTCAATCAATTGAACTTACGCGGCGCGGGCTGTATCTCTCTAATCACACGGGGTTAGGTATTTAGAGAAAAACTATGAACTTCTTTGCTAAACTGATCGAATGGATTGTTTCGCTGCTGGCTTCGTTTTTTCCGCAGAAGCCGCTGCCACCGCCTGTGTTTTCGCCCACTCTGCCAGCGCCAATCACCCGCAAAGTGCTGATGGTGATTCATAACCCCGTGCTGCACACCAAAGAAGATCGCAGCTTGCGCGAGGTTTTCGGCTGGAGCGACCCCGATAAGCTGACGCAAACGTACATTGACGACCTGCGCGAAACAACAGGCGGCTACGCAAATTTCAAGATTGTTGAGCGTGTCGAAGTTGATGGCTTTCCGCTCAAGAGCGATAGTTACTGCTACGACGAAGCCAGTTTTCTCGATGCGTGGCAGATGCGCCAATTTCATCAGCCGGACGCTGTGGATTACCTCAAACTGGTGGAAGCGTTCGGCATGATCGACAAGGTGAACAGCGGCGCAATTGATGAAGTGTGGCTGTTCGGCTTCCCATACTGCGGTTACTACGAGAGCATCATGGCCGGGCCGGGAGCGTTCTGGTGTAACGCGCCCGCGCTCAAAGGCACGGAGCGCGCTAATCGTAAGTTCGTGATTATGGGCTTCAACTACGAGCGCGGCGTCGGTGAGATGCACGAGAGCTTCGGCCATCGGGCCGAGTCGATCATGGAGAAAGTTTACGCAGGCAAGAGCGGAGATGCCAATCTCTGGAAGCGCTTCATTCGCTACGACAAAACGCATCCCGGTCAGGCAGAATGTGGCAACGTGCATTATGCGCCCAACAGCGCCATCGACTATGACTGGGGCAACTCGCGGCCAGTGATGAGCCGCGCCGATAGGTGGCTGCAATATCCGGTTCTCACTGGCGAGGCGCGCACGATGGACACACGCGATTGGGGCGGCGGTGAGATTCGCGCTCATCATACGTGGTGGTTTCGGCATTTTCCACACTTCGCGGGCGAATACAGCGGCGTGGCGCGCAACTGGTGGCAGTATGTGGTCGACCCCAATACTGTGCCGGAAGGGTTCTCAGCGTTTGCGGCGGAAGCAGAGCCGGAGCGTGTCGCCTGTCAACATGGTTTCGAGGCGCTCGACACACCTCATGAAAATTCGTAAGTGCTGATTTTCGCTTCGCATGGTATTGTTTATTACAATTGCCCTTATCATCGGAGTGATCGTGCCTGCTGTGACAGTGTGGGACAATG
>JACMMD010000789.1 GCA_014379235.1 Anaerolineae bacterium | reverse complement strand
CGCTGCTGTGACGCTTCTCCAGCGCGCCGATGCTTTACGCTACTGCTCGATTGCCTCGTTTGATCCCAACTGCCTGCAAGCCATTCGCACGTGGGAGCCACTGCTGCCGGTCAATCTTGATCCTGAACCGCAGGACGGTTCGCTAACGCCGTGGGAACTTGTCCAGCAGTGTCTTCGCTGTGGTGCTAACTTTATGGGTCACACCTATCGAACGTTAACGCCTGCGATTGTTCACGAAGCCCACAGTCATGGTATGGGATTATGGGTGTGGACAGTGAATGACGCGGCTGCAATGCGCGACATGCTGAATATGGGCGTCGATGCGATACTCAGTGACGATCCCGCGCTGCTAAAAATGGTTCTCGCCGAGCGCTAGCGATAGGGGTCGGCTGCGTCGCGGATACCGTCTCCGACAAAGTTGAGCGCCAAAATCGTGATGATGATGGCTAACGCGGGCGAAAGCATCCAAGGGGCGGACGAGATCACACGCAGGCTTTGAGCATCCTGTAAAAGAACGCCCCAACTCAGTACGGGCGGGCGCAGTCCAAGTCCGAGAAAACTCAGAGCCGTTTCCGCGAGAATCATGTTAGGAATCGCCAGCGTAACCGCGGCAATGAGGTGGCTGTACATACTTGGCAGCATATGGCGAAAGATGATGCGCGCAGGCGGGCAGCCGATGGCATGAGCCGCCACGATGTAGTCCTCGCGTCGAATGGAGAGAAACCGTCCACGCACAATTCGTGCAAGGCCAGTCCATCCGACCAGCGAGAGAATAATGCTGATGACAAAATAGACCTGTATCGGTGACCAACTCAGGGGCAAAGCTGCCGCGATACCCAACCAGAGCGGAATTGTCGGCAGCGAACGGGTGAACTCGATTACGCGCTGAATCAAGTTATCAATCCATCCGCCATAATAACCCGAAATGCCACCGAGAATAATCCCGATGACCAAACTCAGTCCGACGCCAATCAAGCCGATGGACAGTGATACGCGCGCTCCGTACAGGACACGGCTGAATACGTCTCGACCAAGCCGATCTGCGCCGAGCAGATACACTGGTTGGGTAGGATCAAGCGGGCCAAACAGGTGAATATCGCTTTCGATGAAGCCGAACAGTCGATATGCCTCGCCATGTACAAACAGCCCCACCGGAATTGGTTGTGTCTCGTCTAGCGTGAAGATACGCCGCATTTGCTCGGTATCCACTGTCGAGCGATAGTCGTATACATGTGGTGCGAAACGCGGCTGTCCAGCGGCATCATGTTCAAAGAGCATGAGCGCCTGCGGTGGGGCATAAACATAGGCGCTGTGTGTCAACTCCGGCGGCGAAGGTGCGAGAAATTCCACAAAGAGAGTCGACACATAGAGCGGAATTAACAAAACGAGGCTGACTAACGCCAGCCGATGCCGCCGAAATCGCAGCCACATCAGATGCCCATGCGAAAGCGGCACATGCTTCGCTAACGGGACGGCGGCAGTCGTTGACGGCGGTATTATCTTTCGTGGTGTGCTAGTTGCTGTTGCCATTTGCATTACCGCCGAACACGCGGATCTAACCACGCCAATAGAAGATCAGAAATGAGTGTGCCAATCAACGTCAATACGCCGAGTAGCAAGATCAGCGCTCCGGCGAGATACATATCCTGCGCCCGCAGCGCGTCCAAAAGCAGCGGCCCCATCAATGGCAAGCCGAGGATCGCGGCGACGATCACTGAACCGGAAACAAGGTCGGGCAGTATCCAGCCTGCGGTACTGAGAAACGGATTCAGCGCCACTCGAACCGGGTGTCGTAGGATTAAGTTTCGTTCGCGCAACCCTTTGGCACGAGCTGTTACAACGTATGGTTTGTTTAACTCATCCAGCAAGTTGGCCCGCAGGACGCGAATCAGTTCCGCAGTGCCGGCAAGCCCAAGAATAAACACAGGCACGGCCAGATTTTGCAGCAAGTCTACGACCCGTTCCATGCTCCACGCCGCGTTCATATATTCAGGGGAGAATAACCCGCCGATGGTGATGCCAAAATATTCAAAGCCGACGTACATCGCAATCAAAGTGAGCAGAAAACCGGGGACAGCTAATCCCACAAAACCGATGAAGGTGAAAATATAATCCGCCAACGAATAAGGGTGAAGCGCTGAATAGATTCCAATTGGGAAGGCGATAGCCCACGAGACTAGCAAAGTTACCCCCGACACGACAATGGTAAGCAGCACCCGCTCACCGATCAACGCCGTGACGGGCTGGTTATACAGAAAAGAGCGACCAAAATCGCCTTGAAGCAGGTTAAGCATCCATTTACCGTAACGAATGTAGATGGGTTGGTCAAAACCATAACGTTCACGGAGCGTCTCGATCATGACTTGGTCAACGGGATCGCCGCGATGCCGTAGCTCGGAGACATAGGTGGTGATGTAGTCTCCCGGTGGCAGATCGATGATGATGAACGTTAGGACGGATAACGCTAGGAGCGTGCCGATAGAAGCAAGCAATCGACGTAGGATGAACTGACCCAAGTGCCGCTCTCCTAACAATACGTGTCACAGAGCAGTCCTATGCTGCTCTGTGACACAGTTATGCGCGACCAAATGTTATTGAGCGCTGAAGTAAAACGTGAACGTATTAGCCGGTGCAGGCGTGGGCCATTCCCACGCAAGCGGCATGGAATCGGGCACGTTGTGAAAATTGTTTCGCACGAGGCCAAAGGACGGTTGTGGGGTGCTGATGCCGATCACCCAGAACTCATCCGCCGCGATGTCCAAGATTTCGCTCATTAACGAGTCTTGTTGTTCTTGATCAGGCGTTTGCTTGATCTGTTCCAACAGCTCGATCTGTCGCAAAGCAGCCGGATTGGTTGGCTCTTCCGCGTTTGCGTCTTCAGGGTACTCCGACCAAGTGCCCCAAGCAGAGGCGAACCAAGCGTTGGTATCAGACGGCATGTAGTTATGTGGACGGCCCACCGGGCGCATACCGCCTTCGCCGCCCCACAACGCGGCATCATGTCCATTCGAGTAAACGAGTTCGTCGAAGGCTTCACGCGGCATCTCGCGCGGCTGCATATCAATGCCAATCTCGCGCCAATAGCGCTGAACGAACTCCATCACTTGCGCCGCACCAGCCGGGAATTCGCTGTAGACCATTACAAAGCTGATGGGATTGCCATCGGCGGCCAAGCGGATACCATCGGCATTACGTTCCGTGAAGCCTGCCTCGTCAAGCATTTGATTGGCAAGGTCAATATCAAATTCGGTGTACTGGGTCGCCAGTCGCTCGTTGTAAAGTGCCGTACCCGGCAGCGGCGCGGGCTGTGCCGGAGTGGTCGTGCCAAAATACAGGGTGTCGATCATTTCCTGACGATTAATCGCGTAGGATAGAGCGACGCGGAAGTCGCGGTTTTGGAAGATCTCACGCAGGACGGGATTGCGCGAGGTGAGGTTGAGTTGAAGGACGCTGCTGTTGCTGTCCGTCGGGATCAAATCGTAAAATGTGTAGTCACCGGTCTCAGCGTTATCGGCAAAAAAAGCACGATTATCGAGCGCATTGATGTGACGCTCCTGCATATCGACTTCGCCAGCAGCAGCGCGCAGCACCATGTTTTCGACTT
>JACMMD010000788.1 GCA_014379235.1 Anaerolineae bacterium | reverse complement strand
TTTGTTATTCTTATGATAACGTAATTTTTAATACAAGACGGTTCGAACTCTCTAGCTGTATTCTTACTGATACAAACGGTATGGCGTAGGGGCGACAAGCAAACGAAGTTTGCCTGCGTCGCCCCTACAGTGTTTGCTAGGGAGTTTACGGCACTGCGGGGATAATCAAAGTCTGCCCTGCGTAGATCAGGTTGACATTACTGATGGCGTTCGCTTGTGCCAACGCTTGCGTTGTCAAACCATAACGCAGCGCGATACGGAAAAGCGTTTCGCCATACTGTACGATATGCGTCTGCTGACCCGGCCCCGGCGTCACAGGGACAAGCGGCGGTTGGTTCGTACCCGTATTCGGGCCAGAAGTTGGATTGGCAAGCGGGTTAGCAGGGATGGGACTCTGGTTTTGACTCTGGCGTGTGATTGCGCCGAGATTGAGATCGCCGCAGCGATTCGAACGGAAGATGAACGTATAATTGCCGCCGCTGCTGGTCGGTGAAACAACCTGCAATTCGTTTGACGACAGCGCATAAAGGGTGCTGCCCCCGCCGCGAACGACAGCGACGTTGCGGCGGCTAGAAATAGCCTCACGCAGAGCCGTTCTCAAGCCGTTGTAAGTGACACCAAGCACGGGCGAACCAGAGCCGCCGCTGTTGATGTCGTAGCCAACAATGCCAGCGTCTTCGCAGTACAGCGCGATAGGCGCAGCGCCGTCAGAATTGTTGATGCGCCCATCGGTGAAGGCGATGTTGTCTTGCCCAAAGGCCGGCAGCGCTAGAATCAACGCGCACAAACTGACGATCATCACCAGAATAAAACGAACCTTGTGCATAGTGGCTCTCCCTCAGACATGCATCGCAGCGTTAACCATAGTTTCAGTGTAAAGGACTTTTTCGTAACATAGATGTACGAACCTTCTAGCCTGATTCTTACGCGCCACAAACTATGCAAGCGCTGTCGGTGGCTATGGATAAGACACCCATTTTCGTTTAACATAAAAGGTTACACCGAAAAATTACTATTCCCCTTTGAGGAGCAGTTCAAATGGCGAGAAAACTCAAGAACTACATCGGCGGCGAATGGGTTGATTCCAGCGCCACCGAATATACGCCTGTCGTCAACCCAGCGACGTGCGAAGTGATGGCGGAAGTTCCCGAATCGACTTACGCCGACGTTGATAAGGCCGTGAAGGCCGCACAGGTCGCGTTCGAAGAATGGCGTCAGACACCGATCCTCAGCCGCGCTCAGTATATGTACCGTCTCAAGACATTGGTCGAAGGTCGTTTTGAAGAACTGTCACGCATCGTCGTGCAGGAAAACGGTAAGACGATGGACGAAGCTCGCGGCGAAGTTCGGCGCGGCATCGAAAGCATCGACTTCGCGGCCAGCGTCCCGGTGCTGATGCGTAACGACGGACTTGAAGACATCAGTTCCGGCATCGACGAAACCACGCTGCGCCAGCCTGTCGGCGTGTTCGCGGCCATCACCCCGTTCAACTTCCCGAACATGGTGCCGATGTGGTTCATGCCTACCGCAATCGCCTGCGGCAACACCTACATTATTAAGCCCTCGCCGCAAACCCCGATCAGCATGGAAATCCTGTTCGAGATTTTGCACGAACTCGACCTGCCCGAAGGCGTGGTCAATCTCGTTCAGGGCGGCAAAGAAGCGTCGATGGCCGTCATGGAGCATCCCGGTATCGCGGGCGTGTCGTTCGTCGGCTCGACACCCGTGGCCAAGATCGTCTATGAAACCTGCACCCGCAACGGCAAGCGCGTTCAGGCACAGGGCGGCGCGAAAAACTACGTCGTCGTCATGCCTGATGCCAATATGGAAGCCAGCGTATCGAACATTCTCGGCGCGGCTTATGGCTGTGCGGGTCAGCGCTGCCTCGCGGCGGCGGTGGTCGTCGGCGTGGGCGATGCCTATGATGAAATCCAACGGCGTTTGGTCGAGCGCGCTGGCAGCTTGCGCGTCGGCTATGGTCTGGAAGAAACTTCGCAGATGGGAACCGTCGTTTCCGGCGCTGCGAAAGAACGCATTGAGACGATGATTCAAGCGGGTCTGGACGAAGGCGCGAAGCTGTCACTGGACGGGCGTGGACTCAAGATCAACGGCTTTGAAAACGGCACGTTCGTCGGCCCCACCATTCTGTCCGATGTAACGCCGGAGATGTCCGTCGCTACGCAAGAAATTTTCGGGCCGGTAGTCTCGCTGATGCGGGCCGATGACTTCGAGGAAGCGGTAGACATCGTGAACCAGAGCAAGTTCGGCAACGCCGCCAGCATCTTCACCAGCAGCGGCAAGGCAGCGCGTGAGTTCAAGTATCAGGTGAAGGCCGGCAACATTGGCGTGAATATCGGTGTGGCTGCGCCGTCGGCATCGTTCCCCTTCGGCGGTCAAAAAGACTCGTTCTTTGGCGACCTGCATGGTCAAGGGCCGGACGCCATCGAGTTCTTCACGGATCGCAAGGTTATTATCGAGCGCTGGCTGTAAGTCGAACTATTTGTAGGGGCAAGGCATGCCTTGCCCTTACCGTAACCACGTTACAAAAACCCTCACCTTCAGAAAGGATAACCAACGGCCATGACATCATTGAATGCCTTCGGCGCAGTGTTGACCCATGCGATTGCGATGGAAACGCAGCTTCGTGATTACTACCAATCAGCAGGGCAAGGCGACCTCGCCCGTGATGCCGATAAACGCCGCACCACGCTCGAACGTGTGCGCCGCGAGAACGTGACCGAGATCAAGCTCGAACCGATTGAAGGACTGCACGAAGATAACTACGCGCTGGACTTCGGCGATACATCGGCGGCGGGTCAGCAGCACAACGCCGATGCAGCCGCCCGTTTCTATGAAGACTCCGCGCCGAAGATCAATGTGCGCGAGGCCCAGCGTGCCCTCGAACGCTGCGGCAAACAGTACCGTGCCATAGTGGGAGCATAATCAAACAACGGGCGGCTCGAAACGGGTCGCCTTATTTCAAAACGAGCATCCTTAAACGAATGATTCAGCATTGGGGTATACTGCTGATATTCGAGGCAGGAGATCAACTGTGGCAATCGAAAAGCTGAAGCTCGAAACTGTGAAAACGATGGAAGATTTTGAGGCGTTCATTGTTCAACCTGAGAACAATGATCGACGCTTTGAATTCATCAATGGGAAAGTCATTGAAAAAATGCCCACGCAGCTCCACGGCTGGATTGTCCTGTTTTTGGGTCGCTTCTTACTGAATTACCTCGATTTGAATCCTATCGGCTCTTTCTTTGCCGAAGCGCGTTACCGACTGCGAGATGATGACCAGCATTCGTACATTCCTGATATATCGTTTGTCCGTCAGGAACGTGGGCCAATACTCGAAGAAGGCCCGGCACCATACATGCCTGATCTGGCAATCGAAGTACAGTCACCGGATGATTATCCTAAAGAGATGCGTGAAAAGGCCGAGTATTATCTCGCCAATGGTTCGCGCATGGTATGGCTTTTTTTCACAGGCAAGCGCAGCCGACGGATTGAAGTGCATCGCCCCAACCAGCCAGTACAGACGCTTAACATGGACGATATTCTCGACGGCGGTGACGTGCTGCCCGGCTTCAAGGTGGTGGTGAAGGCATTGTTTCCACCGGACACTGGCGAAAAAGCAAAATAGCACAGACTGATGTGCTTAGGCACACGCGCTTAGAATAGTTATAATCCTGCTCTCTAAATACAACGTAACGCTTTCGGGGATTTCAGCGAGACGCAATACGCTGAATTTCACCGTTAGATAGGAGTCT
>JACMMD010000787.1 GCA_014379235.1 Anaerolineae bacterium | reverse complement strand
GGGTTCGTCATCCCGGAGATTCGCATACAGCCCAGTGATATTTCGGACACGTCGAGGTCAGTGTTGGCGATATGAATGCTTTTCATCTGAGATTCTCTCCTATTGGAATGGTTTCAGGGAAATTATACCCGTAGAGCGCTGTATAGCCTCAAGAGAGCAGCCCCGAATCTAATCGCCTTCCGCGTCCACGATGTCGGTGCGGGCGAGTTTCTTTTTCTTCCATGGCGCACCCCCATCGTCGGCGGCCATGCGAACCAGCGATGGCTTGAACACGCCGACCACATCGACCAGATCAGCCTGCGCGCCCATGACTTCTTCAATGCGCTTGTAAGCCTGCGGCGCTTCGTCCAGCCCGCCACCGATCAACGTCACGCCGCGCTTTTTCAGGTAGTCTTTATGCTCTTTCGGCGTGATGTTTTTCTTGGCTTTGGTGCGGCTCATCATGCGTCCGCCGCCATGTGAGGCGGAGTTGATCGACTCGGCATTGCCTTTGCCCATAACGACGAAACCGGGATCGGCCATCGTGCCGGGGATGATGCCGAACACGCCTTTGCCCGCAGGCGTCGCGCCTTTGCGATGCACGATTACGTCCTTTTCAACACCGCCGAC
Source organism: Anaerolineae bacterium (assembly GCA_014379235.1). GTDB lineage: Bacteria > Chloroflexota > Anaerolineae > Aggregatilineales > Phototrophicaceae > JACMMD01. The sequence goes on along the minus strand of JACMMD010000787.1, from coordinate 1,624 downwards.
GTTCACCGTTTCGCGCCACGCGAAGTTATGATGATTTTCGATGGTGACGACAGGCTGAACGCCCATCGCGCTGGTGATACGCCGATGAATGGTGTGATGGTTGGCCGAGGCGAACTCGCCGGCCAGTTCCATCGCGTGCCAGTATTCTTGCCCCGCTTCCGAATCTAGCGACAGCCACGCCAGATGCTTGACCGACTCCGGCAGTCCCGGCATCCGGCTCATAGCCAGCTTGGAGTAGTAGTCGGCGATCTTGTAGCCCACGCCGCGTGAGCCGCTGTGAGTCAGCACGGCCAGATACGCGCCGGGTTTCAGCACGAACGGGTTATCCGGCTGAACGGTCAGCGTACCCACGTCGCAGAAATGGTTGCCCGTGCCGCTCGTTCCTACCTGCCAGATGGCGGTATTTCGCAGGCCACGCAGCAAATCCGTCGCCTGCCATTTGCTCTCGTCGAGTACCGGATGTTCGAGGTTGCCCGCATTCAGCCCGATCTCGCCCGCGCCGAAAGTCGTGTTCGCCATGACGATCTCGCGCAGATGCTCGAACTCACGCGCATCGTTGAGCGTGTCGCCGCTCACCGGATACACGGTCAGCATCATGCGACAGGCGATGTCCACTCCAACCGCGTAAGGGATGACCGCGCCTTCCGTCGCCAACACGCCGCCGATGGGCAAACCATAACCCTGATGCGCGTCCGGCATGAGTGCGCCCGCGACTGAAATCGGCAGACGGGCGGAATTGTTCATCTGATCCAGCGCGCCCTGTTCGATATTGTCCGCGCCCCAGATGCGATAGGGCACGGGCTTATTGAGCAGCTCAAGGCGCTCGATCACGGGCTTGGGCGCGAACTTGTCCGCATAAGCGTTGGCCGCTTCTAGTCCGTCCTTCTTGAAAATATCCCACGCTTTTTTGCGTTGATCGCCGCGCATGTCGAGTTCAGCCAGCAGTTTTTGAAACGTCTGAAATTCCGCTCCGTCACGGTTAGCCATGATGATGTTCCTAAGTAATAGGCGAACGTAGGGGCGCTTCGAGAAGGAACGAAGTTCCTACAGCGCCCCTACAATATCATATGTACAGGAACGTGAAAAGTTGACCGCCAAATTTTGGGGGTTGCACCATTACATTGTGGCTAACAAGGTGAGATTTCGCTAGACTTGCAATGTGTTTTGTAATCCCAAGAAAGGTCGTTATGACGCTTGAAGTCTGTATTTGCCCGATTGCCGAGGAATATATCGCAGGCTTTCATGCCTGCTTAGATACGGTTGCCAGAGAGCGCGCTTATCTGGCGCAAACCTCTGCGCCGCCTCTCGAACGGGTGCAAGAATTTGTGCGCTCGGTCATCAGCAAGGGGCAGACCCAGCTTGTCGCGCTCGATGGTCAAAAAGTCGTCGGTTGGATTGACATTTTGCCGATGCACTTCGAGGGTTTTACGCACGTTGGGCATTTGGGCATGGGCGTTCTGGCGAGCTATCGCGGACGGGGGATTGGCAAGCGGCTGATGCTGGACGCGATTGCCGATGCCCGATCAAAAGGCATCGAGCGCGTTGAGCTTGAAGTGTATGCCAGCAACAAGCCCGCGATTGAACTCTATAAAAAGGTGGGCTTCGAGATTGAAGGCGTTAAGCG
>JACMMD010000786.1 GCA_014379235.1 Anaerolineae bacterium | reverse complement strand
TGCTTGTACAGTCTTTCGGGCATCACCCGTTCGGTTTTCGCCAGCGCACCTTCGACAGCAGCCACATCCACCGGAAACTGAAAGCCGCGAATCGAGATCAACCCCAACGTCAGCGCCACCGCTTCGGCATCGGTGAACATCAGCGGCGGCAGCTTATAGCCGCGCTGCAATTGATACGCGCCATAGGGGCCGCGTTCAGCCTCAACCGGGATACCCATGTCTTGCAGCATAACGATGTAGCGCCGTACCGTTCGCACGTCGACTCCCAGCCGCCGCGCCATCTCCGAGCCGGTCATCTGTTTGTAGGATTGCAGCAGTTCCAAAATCGTCAACAAGCGCGTCGTTGGTGAATACATTCATCCCCTCTCTGAACAGGACGGAAAGTGTCCTAATCGAAGTTTATCATAGGTAATAGATGGCGAGTTCAAGTAGTGACAGGACAATCAAACATGCTCAATATCATCCAGCAGCGGCTCACCAATCAACAGCTTGCCGGAACCCGTTTCCAAACGCCCGCTGAGATCGTCAGTTGGCTTGGCGCGGTGCAGTCTCAGGATTATCCGGGGGCTAAATGGGCCGTCGGGCAGCGTTTACAGGGCATAACCGATACCGATCTTGACCAAGCGCTTGCTGATGGCAACATTATCCGCACCCATGTCTTGCGCCCCACGTGGCACTTCGTCACTTCCGACGATATTGGCTGGATGCTGGCGCTGACAGCACCACGAGTAATGACGCTCATGTCCTACTACTATCGCCAGATTGGATTGGACGACACCGTCTTTGCGCGCTGCAATGAAATAATCGCCAGAGCGTTAGCTGGCGGCAAGCAGATGACCCGCGCAGAATTGACCATCGAACTTGAGCGGGCAGGATTACCCTTTGATGCGGCGCGTATGGGATTTATCACCGGACAAGCTGAACTGAACGGCGTTATTTGCAGTGGAGCATTGCGTGGCAAGCAGCAAACTTATGCTTTGTTATCAGAACGCGCGCCACATGCTCGAAGATTAGAGCGCGATGAAGCGCTGGCGGAACTTGCGCTGCGCTACTTCACCGGTCATGGCCCGGCCACGCTGAAAGATTATGTGTGGTGGTCAGGGCTAACCACCGCTGACGCCAGAGCCGGAATCGAAATGGTCAAGCAGCAGCTAACTAGCGAAACGGTTGACGCTCAAACCTACTGGTTTTCACCATCGATGCCAACAGAGCCAGCCATTCCAATGATCGCCTATCTGCTGCCAAACTATGATGAATACCTCGTCGGCTATGCAGATCGTTCAGCCGCATTCGATACTCAATTCACGCACAAACTCAACCAACAGGACGGCATAGTCTTCAATAATGTGATTGTGCTTGAGGGCCTCGTCGTCGGTACATGGAAACGAACGCTCAAGAAGAACACAGTCATCGTAGAAACCAACCTATTTAGGCCGCTGACCGCCGTTGAGGATGAAGCTGTTAATTCCGCAGCGCAGCGCTATGGCGATTTTCTCGGACTAACTGTCCAGATGCCTCAGGTTTCAATCAGCGCTTAACGGCGGTTTACCTCAACATAAACCTGCTGTGTTTTCAAACTATCGGCGCGGCATCAAAGTGAGTTGAAGCGCGTTACATCCATACAGCCGACTGTGGAATTCGCGCTTTAACTCGCTGCGTGGTTTTATCCCGCTTGGCTTCGCTATGCTTGACCTCAACCGATCTATTCTGTTGAGGAGAACGTTTGATGAAGTTTCGTATTTTTGCGCTGGTCGCCGCGCTGTTTGTGTTCACGAGTTTAATTTCGTTCGCTGCTGCTCAAGATCAAACCGAGTGCGCCGCAGGTTTCTGGCTGTTTGACCACGAACGTCTAGCGACTGACCCTGTGTGTATGCCGGATAATCCGCAGCGCATTATCTCGCTCGATATGCCCGCCACCGAATTTCTGCTGCTGAACGACATTCCGATTGTTGGCGTGTTTAACTACGCCGCCGATGAAATTTCGGCCATCACGCCCGGTTTCGCTGACGATCTGGCAGACATTCCACGTTTCGATTGGCCGCCGAATCTTGAACTCGTCACTGAATTGAATCCCGATCTGATTATCGCGTTCAAGGACTCGTCGCTGTTCTACTCCGGCATGGACGAAATCGCGCCGCTGGTGGTTTATGATGCGGCCTATGCGACGGACTGGAAATCATCAACCGCGTTCTGGAGTGAAGTATTCGGCAAAGAAGATGCCTACACCGAAATGCTGGCAACCTATGATGCCCGCGTGGCCGAACTGCAAGAAGCGCTCGGTGATGATCGCGGTGAGATCGAAGTTTCCGCGTTTGTGCCTAGCCCCGACTACCCGATGATCTGGCTAATCGACTCGGCGCAGGGCGTCATCTTGCAGGATGTCGGATTAGGTCGACCCGAATCGCAAAATCAGACATTCGCCGATGGCGGTTATGTCGAAGGTGGAGCAGACTACGGCTTTGTCGCCATCTCCACCGAAGCGCTCGACCTAGCGGATGGCGATGAGATTTTCCTGTTCTCATGGGCTTCGACAGACGCCGAAGTCACGGCCACCAACCAAGCCTACCTCGAAGAATTCAATCAAACCAACCCTATCTGGCAAACGTTGAGCGGCGTCCGCGAGGGTAACGTTCATATCGTCGGCGCGCACTGGTTTCGCGCTCAAACCTATCTGGCCGCGAACCTGATTCTCGACGATCTGTTCGCCAATTTGACCGACGTTGAGCCGACCATTCCCAGTCCAGCAGCGGAGTTTGTGACCCTCGAAACCGCCGAGTAGGTCGAACCGAATAGGGTACGGGGGAGGCGCTCTCTCGTCCGTACCCTACCGATCTGCCCGCATTTGCGACAATCGCAAATCCCCCACCTCAATCACCGACACGCCAGCTTCAAGGCGACAGTTGCTAATGGCGATGCTGATCGCCTGATTATCGCCGCTGTTGAAGGCAATCGCTCGCGGCGCTTCGGGTTCAGGCTCGCAGCGATTGAGGCCCGTAACCACCGTTTGCCGGTCAGCCCCCATCACCGTCACGCTT
>JACMMD010000077.1 GCA_014379235.1 Anaerolineae bacterium | reverse complement strand
GCCTGCCCACTGGCGGCATCAATAACCTGATCGGGATCGCGGCTGGTTCTCCGAATTTCGACGCGGCCTGTGAATATCTGAAGTTCATCGCCAACCCCGAATGGGGTCAGGTGTGGACGGCCAACAGCCGCACGATCTACGCATATGCGGGTTCGGTGCCGGATGCTTTCCTCACCGAGAATCCGTGGTTCCAGACGTTTGCTGACGAACTGCCAAACGCTGTGCCGGTTGCCGCGCCCGGTCTGGAAATCTACCACACTGACTTCGTTCGCATGGTGAACGATAAAGTCGTCGAAATCCTCTACGACGATCTACCTGTTGAACAAGCGATGCAGGAACTTCAAGACGAATTCAACGAATTCCTTGAGGACATGGAATAGTTCGATCCACATTGCGTAGGGGCAAGGCGCGCCTTGCCCCTACCAACGACGATAACTCCCCCTGTGCAGTCATCTGAGGACTAAGCGCGTGCAACAACAAGCCACCTCTCGAAATGCACCTCTATCAGCGCGTCAGCAGCAAGCAAATCGCCGCCCGCTGCTGTCTACGCGGCTGCTGCCGTATCTGCTGCTGGCCCCGGCACTGATAGCGATTGCGTTGGTCATCATCTACCCGATCTTCTACAGCCTGTACTTGAGCCTGACCGATGCCAACCTGCTGCGTTTGAGTGAGGCGGAGTTCGTCGGGGTCGACAACTACGTGCGCCTGCTGACCCGTGACGACTTCTGGCAGTCGCTCGGCGTGACAGCGCTCTACACGTCAGGGACAGTCATCTTTGGCTATGGCATGGGGCTGCTGACCGCGCTCATCCTCAACCAGAACTTTCGTTTTCGCGGCCTTGCGCGCACGTTGATCTCCATCCCGTGGGCGACGCCGTGGCTGGTGGTCACGCTGATCTGGTATGTGATGTTCAACCCGCAGATGGGGCCGATCAACGTGATTTTGCAGCGCGTCGGCGTGATCGACGTGGGTATCCCATGGCTGTACCAGCGCGATACGGCGCTCATCAGCATCGTCATCGTCACCGTATGGCGCGAGTTTCCGGCGGCGACGCTGCTCATTCTCGCGGGTTTGCAGAGCATTCAGCCGGAACTCTACGAAGCGGCTGAAGTCGATGGCGCGAGTCGATGGCAGCGCTTTCGTTTTATCACCATGCCCAGCCTACGCACGATCAACCTCGTGGTCGTAACACTGATGACAATCTGGGCATCGAAGCTGTTCACGGTGGCATGGGCGCTGACGCAGGGCGGCCCCGGTGACGCGACGCGGGTGCTGTCAGTTTACACCTATCAAGAGGCATTCCTCTCGAACCGCTTAGGGCGGGGGTCGGCGCTGGCTATTTTGACGTTCGTGCTGGTGTTCGCGCTGGTGGTGGTGTACTTCGCCCTGTTGAACCGCGAAGAACAGGAGGCATAATTATGGCGACCCAGCTCCAGACAAGCGGCGTTCAAGTGATGCCGACAGCCAAGCAGACCCGCTCGAAATTCATCACGCGGCTGGGTTTCGCGCTACTGGTCATCACCGTGACGTTAGCCATTATCTACCCGTTCTACTGGATGGTGATGGCCTCGTTCGTGCCGGAAGGCTACAGCATCGCCAATGCGCCTGTGCTGCTGCCGGAGATATTCACGCTTGATACCTATCGCACCCTGTTTGAAGAACGTCCGATCTTTACATGGATACTGAATACGCTGCTCATCGTCGGCGGCTCAACCGCTATCACGATCCCGCTGTCGCTGCTGGCGGCCTACAGCCTGAACCGCTTCCGCTTTTTCGGGCGGCGGGCGATTGTGTTCTTCATCCTGATGACGCAGCTTTTACCCGCGTCGGCGCTGATGATCCCGCTGTTTTTGATCTTTCGCGGTTACGGGCTGCTGGACACGTATCAGGGCATCACCATCGCCTATATCTCGTTTACGCTGCCGCTGGCCATCTGGGTGCTGTGGGGTTACTTACAGGGCATTCCAGCGGAATTTGAAGAAGCGGCGCTGGTCGATGGCTGTACGCCGCTGGGCGCGTTCGTGCGCGTGACTATTCCGCTGGCGCTGCCCGGAATCGCGGCCACGGCGTTGTTCATTTTCCTCGAAGGCTGGAATCAATATTTGCTGGCCTATCTGCTGACCAGTTCCAGCGATAAATGGGTGATCTCGTTAGGGTTGTTCTCGTTTATTGGCGAGTATTTTGTCGAAATTGAGCAAATGATGGCCGCGTCAGTGGTTGCGTCGGTTCCGGCGTTGCTACTGTTCGCGGTGTTGCAGCGTTACTTGCGCGGCGGGCTGGCCTTGGGCGGCATGAAGGGTTAATGATGAAGATTGTAGAAGTTGAGGCGATACCGATTCGAGCCTCGATGCAAGCGGGCGATGTGTACTGGGGCAATCAATCATGGGGGCGCGAGAAACCCAAACAGGCCGATGCTCCCGGCCTGCCAACGAGCGATGATCGCAGCATCTATCCACCGACATGGCGCAGCCGTGCGGCCTACTCGCCTACGGTTGATACGACGATTGTGAAGATCACGACGGACAGCGGCATCATCGGTTGGGGCGAGTCGAAATCGCCTGTCGCGCCGACGATCACGGCGACGATCATCCGCGATCTGGCAGCGAACTTGCTCATCGGGCAAGACCCGACCAACCCCGTTTTGCAGTGGGATCGGCTGTACGGCTCGATGCGTATTCGCGGGCATTCGCACGGTTTCTGGATGGATAGCATCAGCGGCATCGACATCGCCCTATGGGACATCAGCGCGCAGGCGTTGGGTGTGCCGTTGTATGTGCTGCTCGGCGGACAGTTCCGTGATCGCGTGAAAGTCTACGCTTCGGGCATCCCCGGCGTAGCAGCAGGCGCACCGGAAGCGGCATATGATAAGCTGCGCGAAACAGCCGAAGATGTGCGCTCTCGCGGCTTTCTCGGCACGAAGATGGGTATCGGCCTCGGCGTTGAAGCTGACGCAAAATCTGTCTCTATCGTGCGTGAAGTATTAGGCGACGACTTCATGATCTTCGTCGACGCGGCTGGTATGTATGATCTGCCGCAGGCGCTCGAACTGGGACGCAGCCTCGAAAAGCTGAACGTCGGCTGGTTTGAAGCGCCGCTGCCGCCGGAAGATTTCGAGAAGAACGCGGTCATCTGCCGCACCTTAGATGTGCCTATCGCCAACGACCAGATTTTCAACCGCTGGCAGGTGCGCGATATGCTGCTGGCCGGTGGTATCGACGTGGTTCAGCCGGATGTGTGCCGCACGGGTGGCATCACCGAATGTAAGCGCATCTTCGAGCTTGCCGACGCTTTCGGCAAAGCCTGTACGCCGCATGTCAGCATCGGCTCGTCGATTCAATTTGCTGCCAGCGTTCACCTCGCCGCCGCGATGCCCAATCAGACATGGATGGAATTCTGGTACGGGCGCAACCCTATCGGCAACGCGATTTTGAACGCGCCGCTCCGCATCGAAAACAGCTTTTTCCATGTGCCGCAGGGGCCGGGACTCGGTATCGACATCAACGAGGACGCGCTGCGACAGTATCAGGTGCAGTTCTGAGATAGAGGTCGTAGGCACGATATATCGTGCCCCTACACAGAGCGAAATGTAGGGGCGCAGCATGCTGCGCCCCTACCGCAGATATTGGATAACCCGCACAAGGTGATAGGTTTATCTTGAAGATTAAATCCGTAGAGACATTTGTAGTACACATCCCGTATGACGAGGGCAAGGTCAATTGGGGCGCGGGCTTCTGGGCGAAAGACCCCAACCAGCATCCCGGCTTGCCCGCCGACTATCCCGGCGACATCACCACCGAGTACCCGCCCGTGTGGCGCTTTCGGGCGCTGTACCCCAAAGACAACGAAACCGTGATTGTGCGTATCGAAACCGATAATGGCATCGTCGGTTGGGGAGACGCGCACACCCCCGTCGGCGGTCAGGTGTCGAAGGCCGTGATCGACAGCCTGTTCGCGCCGCTGCTGTACGGCAAGAACCCGCTCGACATTCAGCCGATCTGGGAACTGCTGTACTCCACTATGCGCCTGCGCGGTCACAGTCAGGGTTTTCAACTCGAAGCCATCAGCGGCATCGACATTGCACTGTGGGACATCGCGGGCAAAGCGCTCAACACGCCTGTGTATAAGCTGCTCGGCGGGCAAATGCGTGATCGGATTCCGGTATACGCATCGAGCCTGCCGCGTGTGCATCAATCCAGCGGTGAGGCCGG
>JACMMD010000785.1 GCA_014379235.1 Anaerolineae bacterium | reverse complement strand
GGGATTTTCGCGCAAACTTAAAGAGTGGATGATTGATAAGAAAATCCCGAAGGACGTTCGGGGCAATATTCCGCTGCTGGTGGTCAATGGCGAAGTCGCCGCGATCATGTTTGGTTCACCATGGCCCATCAGCGAAAAGTTTGCAGTGAGAGATGATTCGCCGCGTGTCGTGTATTTCTCGTTACTCTAGGCTGAGAAAGCACGACACGCGGCGAACCCGTTCATGGGCCGGCGAACTAATCGCGGCGGCCAAATAAACGCAGAACGAATAGAAATAGATTGATGAAATCGAGATACAGCGTCAGCGCGCCCCAGATGCTGAGTTTCATGGCATCGTCGCTGCCAAGGTCGAGATTAGGGTCTTCGGCCATGCGCTTAATTTTTTGCGTATCGTAGGCGGTCAACCCCGTAAAGATGATGACACCCACGATACTGATAAGGAGTCCAAGTGGGCCGCTGTTCATAAACATATTGACCACGACGGCAATGAGCAGGCCAATCAGCCCCATCATGAGGTAGCTGCCCATCTTCGTCAGATCGGTTTTGGTGGTGATGCCGATCACGCTCATCGCGCCGAACAATCCGGCAGTGGTGAAGAAGGCCGCGCCTATCGAGCCGAGATCGTACACCAGAAAGATTATCGACAGCGTGAAACCGTTGACAAGGGCGTAAGCGAAGAACATGGTGGCCGCTACTGCCGGAGACAAGCGCCGCAGCAAGAAACTCAGCGCCAGCACCAGCACTAACTCCGCGATAATCGCTCCGAACATGATGCCGGGATTTTCAACTAGCCATTCTATCGCGTTGTTGTAAGTGAAAACGGCCATGCCTGCTGTCGCCAGCAAACCAAGCGCCATCAACGTGTAGACACGCGGCAAAATCGAACGCACTTCGATGAGGGCCGGTGATCTGAGGGTTGCTTCTCTACCATAAAGGGCCATCGTGTCCTCTTTCGATAATTGAATAGTGTCTATTTTGGACGAAAATAAAAGATTTTGTCCCCACATTTTGCGGGGTTTTCATTTTTGGTTACGCGCATGAATACTGCGCCCGTCAATAATTATGCGCCAGCCCGAGCTTCAGTGCGCTTTTTACGCCCCCGCCGGTCTTGCTGCCAGCTTTCGGCGGCGGCGCGGGGGATGAGCCATTCACCGCGATACTTGCTGCCCTGTTTGACCGCGCCGGGTATGCGGCGGAGGGCTTCGGAACGGCGTTCGTCTGCGCGCAAAATACGGTAGATCGTGTTCGACGCGACGTTGTGCATGGCGGCCATTTCATCGACTGTGACAAAATCGGACTCGGTCATCGTTGGTTGCCTCACTGTGTCAGTATTCTATAGCGCGAATGTCATGCTGACATTGAATGTTGATACGTTCTCCGAATCACCTTGAATTCTACAACTGGAATGAATGCTCCACAACCAGCGTGGTATGGTGGCGGATGCGGATGCTGGCGCTATAATCGCGTCCATAAAGCACGGCAAAGAATATTTTCATCCTCATATGATAGGGATTTCAGATGCGCCTATATGTTACAGGCGGGACGGGTCTTGTCGGCAGCAACGTTATCCGGCTGGCACAGGAGCGTTATGATGCCGAAGTGATCGCTTCACTTTATGGCCCGCCGCCGGAAAAAGATTTCAAATATCCATATGAACTTGACGAACTGGATATGCAGGATCACGACGCGGTAAAAGCGTCGATTCGCAAGTACAAACCGGATGCGGTGATTCACTGCGCGGCGCTGCTCAATCAGGTCATGATGTATAACCAGCGCGGTCTGGCATGGCAGATCATGGTCGAGGGCACACAGGCCTTTGCCAATGCCTGCCGTGATACAGGTGCGCGTATGGTGTTCGTGTCGTCGGACTGGGTGTTCGACGGGATGCAGCCCATCGTTGACGAAGACTCGCCGCCGTTTCCGGTGAACTTCTACGGCATTATGAAGATGTCCTCCGAGCGCGAACTCAGTTCGATGGCGGACTTGAATTATGGCGTCGGGCGACTGGCGGGTGTCTACGGTATCAACTACGCGATTCCGCGTTTGCTGCGAAAAGATCAAGGGCTAGGCTTCGATCTCGGTAACTGGCTGATCGACCAACTGAGCCACAAGCGGGTTGCGCCCGTGTGGATGGGCCCCAATGTGAACGACGTAGCCAACCCGACGCTGGCTTCGGATGGCGCGGATATGCTCATCCGGCTGGCGCAGCACGATCAGAACGGGATTTTCCACTGCTTCGGCAGCGAGAGCGTCAACCGCTTAGAGTTTGCCCATGCGATAGCTGACATCTTCAACGTTGATGCGGGCTTGATTCACGCTGTGCCCACTGACCCCGAAGTGCTGGCTGCTCATGCCAATATTCGCGTTCCTT
>JACMMD010000784.1 GCA_014379235.1 Anaerolineae bacterium | reverse complement strand
ATTGAGTTGGCGGCGGCGTGGGTCGAGATGCTCTCGCTGAAAGAGATCGCGGATGAGGTCGCCCAAAACCTCGACTTCTTGGAGACCGAATCGCACGACGCGCCGGATCGTCATCGCAGTGTGCGGGCGGTGTTCGATCACAGTTGGCAGTTGTTGACCCCCGACGAGCGCATCACATTCACGCGGATTGCCGTGTTCCGGGGCCGCTTCACCCGTCAGGCCGGGCAGACCGTGACCGGCGCGGGCTTGCGTCAACTGATGGCGCTGGTCAACAAATCTCTGCTCAAGCGTGACCCCGACAGCGGCGTCTATCAGGTTCATGAGATTTTGCGCCAGTATGCCGAGCAGAAATTGGCCTCCAGCGGTGAGGACAGCGAGATTCGCGCCGCGCACAGCGATTTTTACCTGAATATGCTGGCGTCTTTCCGCAAAGAGTTCCAGAGCATCCGGCAATTGGAAGCCATGCGCGAGGTAGAAGCCGACATCGAAAATTTGCGCGTTGCACTGATGTGGGCGTGTCGTAACAATCGCCCAAACGCGCTCTTGACGGCCATTCATACGCTGGGCATTTATTTTGACATGCGCGCCCAATACACCGAAGGCTTGGCGATGCTTGAACCGGCCATCGTTGAATTGCGAAAGCACCCGACCAGCCCGAATCGGGACGCGGCGCTGGCTTCTCTGTGCTTGTGGGCGTCGATCATGACCGGCTATTACCGCCAGCGCGAACGCGCGGCCAATTTCTTGAGTGAAGCCGTTGACCTGTTGGACGATGCCAGTTCCCCGGCTGATGTGTTGGCGCTCCGTGATTTCTCACGCGGCTATTTCGACCTCTTGCTGGATGATCCAGTCGAGGCACGGACGCACTTCGCCAACGCCTATAACCGTTACTTGTCGCTGGGGTCGATTTGGGACGCCAGCCACTGCTTGCTGAACTGGGGGTCGGCCTTCTATTACCGTACCGACAACCATACCACCGGATTTGAACACGCCCGCGAGAAGGTCGAACAAGCCCTGACGCTGGTCGAGTCTACCGGCGATATGTATATGCGCGCCCATGTCCTGACCTCCTTGGGGCAGCTGGCAGCCGCGCAGCGCAACTATGACTCCGCCAAGCAGTTGTATCAGCGGGCGCAAGATTTACACCGTCAAGTCGGAAATCTGTTTGGCCTCGGTTCGGCGCTGATGAACATGACGACGTGGGGAATCATCCTCGGCTTGTATGACAGCAGCCGCACGTATATCCACGAAAATCTGTCCATTCAGCGCGAACGCGGCAATGCGTTGGGGGTGGCATGGGCGTTGCTCGTCCTCAGTCGCTTAGAGTTTGGCGCGGGTGAATTCAGCAGTGCGCGGGCGCACGCCGCCGAAGCCTTGAGCATGGCCGAACGGGCGAACATCATCGAATACATCAACGCGGCGCTGTTCGCGGTAGGGCGGGCGGCGTGGGCATTGGGCGAGTACAAGGCGTCACGCGGAGCCTATCTGAAAGCCTATGAACGCGCCAATGACCTCAACCGACAT
>JACMMD010000783.1 GCA_014379235.1 Anaerolineae bacterium | reverse complement strand
TGTCCGTGTGGGGCGATTTCGTCTACGTGACACACTTCTGGTCGGGACAGGTGAGCCTCGTTTATTTGCCGGAAGCACGGATAGCAACGACGATCAGCACAGGCATCGATACGGGGCTGTCGCAGTCCATCGAGGTCGATATTGTGACGGGGCTGGCGTATCTGCCGCAGACCCGCAGCAACGCGCAGAACATGAATCTGACCTATGACTCGACGGTGTTTCCGGTGGTCAATGTGTTGGATTTGCGCGGCTTGGTCGTGCAGCGTTTGAGCCGTATCTCGCCGGAAACGGCAGACCGTCCGGTGAATATGCCGTTCGCTACCTCGCTTGATCGCAATCGCAATTGGCTGTATGTGGCTAATGCGGGCAGCAATGACGTGTCGGTGATCGACCTGAACAGCGGCATCGGACTCGGCAATATCGTGGTGGGCGCGAACCCTCGCGGGATGCTGCTCAACCGTGATGCCTCGCGGTTGTACGTGCATAACACGCTCGATGGCACGATCTCGATTGTGGATACGGCGGCGCGCTCGGTGATTGACGTGCTGCCCATCAGCAACCTGACCATTCCGGTAGATGTGCTGATCGGCGCGCAGTTGTTCCACAGCGCCGCCGACTCACGTTTGGCCGCTGACGGTTGGATTAGCTGTGCAAGCTGCCACTTCGACGGCCAATCGGACGGGCGTGTGTGGCAAGGTTTCCCCGAAGGCCCCCGCAATACGCCCGCGCTCTACAATTTGCCCGAAACGCCGCCGTACAACTGGTCAGGGACGTGGGACGAAGTATCGGATGTTGAACTTAAAATCCGTTGGCTGCAAGCGGGCACAGGCCTGATCGAAACCTCGACGATTTCGCCCGCGCTTGGCGAGTCTCACGCCGGATTGTCGCTTGATCTGGATACGCTGTCAGCTTACCTGAACTCGCTGCAAAGCCCACCTAACCCGACGCTAGTTGACGATGATCTGCGGGCGCGTGGTGAGCAAGTGTTTGTAGAGCAGGCTTGCGCGGAATGTCATGCGGGCGCGGCGGGCACGGATTTGCAGGTCTATGACGTTGAAACCGGCGATGTTTCCGTCGAGCGCATCGGCACAGTATTCGATACGCCAACTCTGCGCTGGCTGTGGATGAGCGCGCCCTATTTCCACGATGGTTCAGCGGCCACCTTAGACGAGGTATTTGAGCTTCCCGGCAAGCATCAACTGATCGGCACGGTAGCGCCTGCCGATATTGACGCGCTGGCGGCCTATTTGCTCAGTTGGCCGGGCGGCGAACCGCCTTCAACTGCGCCCTAGAACATTTTTGCATAGAGGCAACCAAAAAGTTAACGCTTGCGAAGTTTTGGTAAGATTTGCTATTATTCAGATGTTCATCTGAATAATTGTTGGATCGGCTGAGACAAAAGGCCAATGGCTTCATGAGCGTTAGCGCGGCAATGCAGGAATATCTAGCAGAAACCTACCGTCTTGCTTATTATCAGGGCGACAATCCGTTTGTCTCAACGTCGGCGCTGGCCGAAGTGATGAACGTCTCTGCCCCGGCGGTGACGCGCATGGTGCAGCGCTTGAAAGAAGCGGGTTATCTGGAACACGAACCCTATCGCGGGATTTCGCTGACCACAGACGGCGAACGCGAGGCGTTGATGAATATACGCCGTCACCGTTTGGTGGAGCGCTTTTTAGTAGACGTGATGAAGTTCGGTTGGCATGAAGTCCATGACAGCGCGGACGAACTCGGCGCGTCGGTGAGCGATACGGTTGTCAACCGCATGGAAGTGATGGCCGATTATCCGCGCCGCTGCCCGCATGGTGAGCCAATCCCCTCGGCGGAAGGCATCATGCCACGAGTGGTCGATCATGCGCTCAACGAAAGCACCCCCGACAGCGATCTGGTCATCAGCCGTGTGAACACTCACGATGGGGAAAAACTGGCGTATCTGGACACGCTTGGCTTGAAGCCGGGGACGAAGTTCCACCTGATCGCCCGTGCGCCGTTCAACGGGCCGCTGCAACTACGCGTCAACAGCGCGACGCAGGTGATCGGGCACGAATTGGCGGGCGCGCTGCGTGTGTGTACCGAGTCGGAATTCGCGCTGACGTAGGGGAAGTGCGCGGACTTGCAATTTGAAATAGAATAATCCATAAGGTATCGGTGATGCCTTTTTGTGAAGGCGAGCGCAGCCACCCGGTTTGCGACCTCGCCTTCATACATTTAAGCGTCGGATTTCTCGCGCCACAGCATCCACGCGATACACGCCCAACCCAGCAAAAAACACACGCCGCCAAGCGGGGCAACCGCGCCCATGATTCGCACGTTGAAAATGCTCAAGATATATAGACTGCCGGAAAACAGCACAATACCGAGCGTGAACAGCCAGCCTGACCAGCGTATCAGTCGGCTATCGCAGCGTTCGGCCAGCCAAGCAACGATGAACAAGGCCAGCGCGTGGTACATCTGATAACGCGCCGCCGTTTCGAAAGTGGGTTCGAGTTCAGGGTTAGCCGCGAAGTGAGCGGCCAGCGCATGTGCCCCGAATGCGCCGAGCGCTACGCCCAGAAACGCGAAACTCGCGCCGAGAATTGCAAAGGTTCGAGACATGAATAGCTCCCATTAGCTTTTAGCCGTTAGCTTTTAGCTTAAAGACTTTAAGCGAAGAAAACGAGGGGATTTATTGAACCGTTAGAAAAGCCGAGTTCGCCAAGAAATTCAAAGTAGGGGCGTTCAACTGAACGCCCTGCTTGGCCAAACAAAAAGTGATGAGCCTTGCGGCCCACCACTTTTTGATTACAGAGACAGGGGCGACACATGTGTCGCCCCTACTTTAACTAGTTCTGGCTGGTGGGGGTGCTTCCGTTACCATTGAAGGACTTGACTGGTATGGAGCGCGGCTGCGCGTCCGGTGACTTGGGCAGGTTCAACGTCAGGACACCATGCTCGAAATTCGCCTCAGCGCTGTTGAAGTCCACCGTTTGCGGTAGACGAACGCTGCGCGTGACACGGCCATAACGGCGCTCACGCACAAGGGCCTTCGCGCCTTCTTGTTCGACGGCATGTTCTGGCAGTTCGGCGTCGATGGTCAGAACGCCATCGTGCAGTTGAACGTTAATGTTGTCCGGATTCACGCCGGGGAGTTCAGTCGTGATAGTGTAGGCGGTGTTGGACTCATCAATGTCCAGCGCCAGTGCCGCACTGCCGCCGAAGCGACCACGCTCAAAATACGGATTGCGATTCTGCTGGTACAGTTGGTCAAAAGCGTTCTGCATCGCCATCATTTCGCGGAAGGGATTCCAGCGTACAATCGTGTTCGCCATTTTCTGAATGCTCCTGCTTACATTAAGTTCGTTTGGTTACGTTAGGTATACCATCATCATAGGCGCGGAGTGTAAGAGAACTTTATGCGTTGTATCAGAGCGCAATATAAGATGCGTAAGAGTGATATTGGAGTTAGAAAAGACAAAATTATGAACCAATCAAATTGTGTGCTGATAGATGCTGATTTGCTGAAAGCTAACTGCTAATGGCTAACGGCTCTCTGCGTGTTGGCGTAGACATCGGCGGCACGTTCACCGATCTCGTGTTGAGCGTCGATGGTCATCTGCACATTCATAAGCTGCTGAGTACGCCGCGCAATCCGGCTGAGGCCATGCTGGCGGGGTTG
>JACMMD010000782.1 GCA_014379235.1 Anaerolineae bacterium | reverse complement strand
TTGAAGCGCAGTCGGGCAAACACGTAGCCCGTGATCGTCGCCAACAGTGTGACAATTGCCGCCGAACTGACGCTTTGAGTCAGGCTGTTCCGCAGCCCCGTGCCCATCAAATCGGCTGTGGGAGAGAAGCCACCGGCCCGATATTCTGCGCCTGTCGTGAACAGGGCTACATAATGCTCCAATGTCGGCTGCGACGGAAACCAGACCTTGTATGGACGCGCATACAGTTCGGTACGGCTGGAAATGCTGGAAACCATCACCCAATAAATCGGCGCAAGCGCCCAGAACAGCGCCACCGCCGAAGCCACATACAGAAGCGCGAGACGACGCTTTGAAATACGGACGCGGCGCTTCATTCGCGTATCCCCTGATTGTAGAGGCGGCGCACGAAGGTGAAGCCAACGGCCAGCGACATGATGAGGATCAGATAGGACAGCGCCGCCCCTAACCCGACGCGCAAATCACGGAACACCAGTTCATAGTTAAAGATCATCAGCGTCTTGGTGAAGGGGTTGATCGAACCGCCTGCCGAACCGCCCGCCGTCAGCGTCCACACCACGTCGAAAATCTGGAACGCGGCGATGAACTCGACCACCAGCGCGACGGCGAACGACGGCAAAAGCAGCGGAAACGTGATCCTCACAAGCTGCTGCCAACTGGTTGCGCCGTCTACTTTGGCCGCTTCGTACAGGTCATCGGGGATGCCTTGCAATCCGGCCAGCAGCACAATCGTCGGGAAGGCGAAGCGCGTCCATGACTGCACCACCGCGACCCACATCAACTGACTCGATGGTTCTGCCAGCCACGACTGATAATCACTAATCAGCCCGAATTGATACAGCAGACCATTGAGCGCGCCGTATTCGCCATTAAGCAGCCAGCCCCATAAGAAGCCGTTAACTACAGGCGGCACCATCCACGGTAAGATGACTAACGTCCGCACAAGGCCACGACCCGGAAAATGCTCGTTGAGCAGCAGCGCCACCGAGAAGGCGATCAGCATTTCGAGAGGCAGCGTCATAGCGACGACGATCAGGCTGCGGCCAACAACTTCCCAGAATTCATCGTCGCCCAATAAGCGCGTGTAGTTTTCCAGCCCGATAAATTCCGTCGGGCGATTGTTGAGACGCAGATTGCGGTTGGTGAAACTGGTACGCAGGGTATCGAGCGCGGGCGTATAAATAACGAGCGCGATGAACAGGATAATCGGGACGAGGATCGCGGCGATAAAAATACGATCATCGTTGCGTAAGCGGCGGGGCATGGTCTATGTCCTAAGCAGGATGCTGCGCGGCTTCCGGCACATCCATGATATGCCAGAAGCCGCGCATTCAAGCGAGACTACTCGTACTCGGCCTTTAATTCGTTCCATTGTTCGGCGAGGCTGTCAATCACCTCATCCGACGGAGTGTCGTTCTGAATCGCTTCGCGCAGGGTTTCGGTGGCGGCGGTGGCAAACGGCCCCCACCACAGCGCGTAACGCGGGAGTTCATTGGTCAGGTCACTCTGAGCGGCGATCACGTCCGCGCCAACAATGCTGCCCGCTTCGGTCAGCGTGTCGGTGACCGACGTGCGCGATGGGAACAAACCGTAGGTGTTATAAATCGCTTCCTGATTTTCCGGCGAGACATACCACTGGATGAACTGCCACGCCTCTTCGACATGCTCAGAGCCAGCGCCAATGCCCATAGCCGCCGGGAAGCTCCATGTAAAGCCTTCTTCGGGCATCAACATGTAGGCGACATTCGGCGCTTGCTGCGAAACGTCAGGGTTGTTACCGACGGCAACCGAACCCTGAAACGCCTGATGCAGTGTGCCCGTGCCTGACCAGAATGCATCGTGCGGTGTCGTGCCGCTGGCGATAATATCGGGGCTGACCAGTTCTTCCGAGTAGAAGCTCAACAGCATGGACATCGCTTCGCGGGCTTTTGAGCCTTCATCGGCAAAGACGGGATTGAGGTCTTCGTCAAACATCGGGTCGCCCATCGACAGCGACAGGATATACCACGCCCAGTCTGTCGCGGGGAAGGCAATCGGGTATTCGTCGATGCCCTGTTCCTTGAGAGCCGCGGCCATATCGTGGAATTCTTGCCACGTCGTTGGCGGCGCATCGAAGCCCGCTTCCGCCAAACGCTCGGTGTTGTAGTCCAACATCACCAACTGAACGTAAGTGGGAATGCCGTAAACCTGCTCATCGACTGTCCAGAAATCGAGTTTGTTGAAATCGCTCAGGTCGAGGTCGGGCGTGGCGGCGATGAGGTCATTCAGCGACATCATATTGCCCGTAGCCACGATGTTTGAGGGCGCTTCTTCGGTCAAGAAGATCACATCCGCCGCAGGCTGGCCCGAAGCCGATGCCACCGAAACGCGGCTGAACAGGTCGGCACTTTGCACCGATTGAATCTCAACGTTGAAGCCCGCTTCGGCCTCGAAGGCGGCCAGCGCTTCTTCGCTCGGCGGAACGCCCCAAGGCGGTGTCAAAAAGGTGATGGTGGTTTCCTGCGCGGCTGCCGGGAACACCATACCGAGCGCCATTATCGCAACGACACAACTCATCAATAGGTTAAAACTTCTCTTTGTCATAACAATGTCTCCTCAGTTTGCGAAATCACTCAAATAGGCATTTCGAAGGTTGTCAGTATGACCGGACATTATAGTCCGTGCGCGTGTCAAAGGCGAAAGGACAAGTAAGATAGCTTGTAGGTGATGTGAAGTCGCGGTAGGGGCGCTTCGCGAAGCGCCCCTACAAGAACCTAGCGATATGGCAGAATGGAGACGATTGCGCCCTGTAGCCCCTGCCCTGCGCGACCATAACGCCGCAGCAGTGAGGTCGGCTTGGCTTCCAGTTCAATCGGATCGTTCACCCAATAATCGTTCGGGCCATTGCGGCCAACCACCAGCACCCAATGGGTATCGGCTTCGGCGTAGGTGCTCTCCGGTGTGC
>JACMMD010000781.1 GCA_014379235.1 Anaerolineae bacterium | reverse complement strand
CTTGGGCAGCCGAGCCTTGACGAAGTGTTCCTCGCCTTGACCGGAGAACCAATCGAAACTGAACAGGAGCAACCATCATGAGCGCGACACCAACCACATTCAACGATAACGTTGTCCTAAAACCCGTCGATAACAAGACACTGCATACGGCGCTCTCCACGCGCAGCCGGCCACCGCGCCCAAGCGCATTGGATGCCTCGCTGACGCTGGCATGGCGGGCGATGCTCAAGATCAAGCACGTGCCGATGCAGTTGTTCGACGTGACCATGTTTCCGATCATGATGACGCTGATGTTCACGTTTCTGTTTGGCGGCGCGCTGGCTGGCTCAGTCGGTGAGTATTTACATTTCTTGCTGCCGGGTATTTTCGTGATGACGGTCACGATGATTAGCATGTATACGGCCATGGCGCTGAACAACGACATCACCAAAGGCATTTTTGATCGTTTCCGTTCGCTGCCGTTCTGGCGGCCCGCCGTGATCGTCGGCGCACTGCTCGGTGATACGGTGCGCTACACGGTTGCCAGCGTGGTAGTCATCGTGCTAGGCTTGATCTTGGGCTTTCGGCCAGATGGCGGCATCGTCGGTGTCTTGCTGTCCTTCGTGCTGGTTTTGGTGTTTGCGTTCAGCTTGTCGTGGATTTGGACGATGATCGGCCTGCTGATGAAAACACCGGAATCAGTGATGATGGTCAGCTCGATAGCGTCGTTCCCGCTCAGTTTCGCCAGCAATGTATTCGTCGATCCGTCAACCATGCCGACATGGTTGCAAACCATCGTCTATCTCAACCCGATCACTCACGCGGTCACAGCGACACGCGGCCTGATGCACGGCACAGCCACCGCCGAACAGATCATCACCTCGTTGATTTCATGCGCGGTGCTGGTCGCCATTTTCGCGCCGATCACCATGTACCTGTATCGCAACAAGAACACGCATTAAATAGCGGTCAGCTTTTAGCCGTTAGCCCTAACGTAGGGAGTGCGGGCAAACGATGTTTCCCGCACCCCTATGCTCACGTCTTACAACCGCTAATCACTTCTTTTAATACGCCTGCTACACGCTTACCCTACAACATAGTCCAAACAATTCAATTCATCCTAAAATCAGGTGGATTAAAAGGGATGAATATATGCGCCAGCTCATCATTGGATGTATCTACCTGTTGTTTGGCTTATCGCTTGCTCGGATTGACAGTGCTCAAGCGTGCAGCGGCAGCCCGCCGATAGACTATTGGGCGTTTGAATATGTGCTATCCGAATTTAATGTGGTTGCAGTCGGTAGAATCAACACTATTAGTGACAGTGGTATAAATGCTGTTTTGCGCGTCGACCAATACTTGAAAGGCAATGTGGATGATGAATACCTCATGTTTGTGCGTAATTCGCCAACCAGTATCTATCTTGCCAACACAGGCCGCAGTCTTCAAGTGATGTGTGATGAATTAGGGCTTCGTCTGCCTGCCGGACGGCGCTTTGTAGCGGGTCTGTGGCGCAACGATAGAGGAACATACAGCGGTACACTGATTCCTGAAAACTCAGATGGATTATTTTCGATACGCAACCCCGATGACCCTACCCAGTCACTTACACTTAGTTATGATGAACTTATCGATTTTGCGGCAGAGCGATTGAACGAAACACCGCACACCCCGCGATCACGAACGATACCGCGTCCAGTTGCTGTACGTCTCACTACAGCGTCAGGAAATAGTTACTTGCTTCCCGCTAACGACGAATCGTTAGTGGAGACTCCAGTCCCGCGTGCATGTCACCCTTATTCTGGTGATGATTGCATTGGTCACATCACTGCTCCGAATGGTATCGATAGAGTGTACTTTTACGCAATCGGCACTGGTCCTGCGGGTCACAGTTTTAGTGATTATCGCTACCAATACATTTTTCAGGGCGAGGCTGGTGTTTTTTCAGCGCAGTCAGATTTACTTACCGTTCGGTCAGGGCAGCAGCTTGAGGTATACGCAACTGCGTCACAAGATAGTTTTGAAACGCACTACGATGAAATCAGGTTGCTCAACTCGTTTACGGTTGGCGCGGATGATCCTTTATTACCCGGTGCAGGAGCATGGCATCCTAATGGGCGAACGTTTGCATTCAGCACACAGTCTGGTGTATGGCTGTGGGATGCACTTTCAACAAATTCCACGCCTATTCTTTTGCTCCCTGCGAACGGGGCGACGATACGGGTGCGCCACTTCTCACCTGTTGGAAATTATTTAGCGTTGGAATCGGATTCGCGGCGCTACAATGTTGATATAGCGACGCTTCAAGAATACCCTGACGGCTTGTTCTCGCCCGATGATCGCATCCTCGCTCAATACGATACGGCGGTGACGGGTCTAACCCCTTTACGCTTGTATGGGCTGCTGCCAGAATTTACAGTCATTGATCCGTGGAGCGTTTACACGCCAGACATTTCGCAGTTCGAGTGGATTGACAGCGCCCACATTGCATACGCTGCTTGTGGCCACCCAATCAATGGCCCTGAAGCACCAGAGGGTTTTGAGCAGGCGTGGTGCAAGGTTTTCAGAAGCGACTTCGATTATTACGACCAAACCAATTGGGTTGATGGTATTGCATTCGATTATGACCCGACAACGCGCAGCCTCTTAACACTCGTGGATGCAAATACCATCACCGTTAATGGTGAGGTGATCGACCTTGATGAGCAAACCGTCGGTGAAATCGTGAGCGTTGAACTTGAACCGCTCATTGATCTCGACTATCGAAATTTTTGAACTTATCCACCGCTTAACCCACGCTGATTCGGATACCGCGCTGTCGTGGTACACTTATCGAGGCGGTAAGGACGCAATATATTGCGCCCCTACACAGGTTTTGCAATAAGCGTTCCAGTTTTAGAGTAAGCCAACTATGTCTTTTACAACCCCTATCGCCTTGATCGTGCTGTTGATCGCCGTTCCGGTGGTGGTATATCTCGGCTGGCCGCGCATGGCGTTTCGGCGGTCACGCGACATCACCAGCCTGCTGCTGCGCCTCGTGATTATCACGCTGCTGGCGCTGGCACTGGCGGGAACGCAGGTCGTCCAATCCGCCGACAGATTGGCGGTGGTGTTTCTGGTCGATGTGTCCGATTCGATTGGCACAGTGGCACAGGAAGCCCAGCTTGAATACATCCGCGAGTCGATGACGCGCATGGGCCCCGATGACGAAGCAGGCGTGGTTTTGTTCGGCGCGGACGCGGTGGTTGACCGCCCCATCAGCGCCGTGCGTGAACTCGCGCCGATTCGTTCCGCGCCTGTCACGGGCAATACCGACATTGCTGAGGCCATCCGCTTGGGGCTGGCGCTGTTTCCGGCGGATGTGGCACAGCGCATGGTGATTTTGAGCGATGGTCGGCCAACAGTCGGCGATACCGAAGCGGCGGCGCAGCTTGCGGCTGCTGCGGGCGTCGAGATCGACTACGTGACGTTCAGCCGTGAACCCACGCCCGAAGTGCAAATCACCGACGTACAAACGCCCAACTCGGTCAACGCGGG
>JACMMD010000780.1 GCA_014379235.1 Anaerolineae bacterium | reverse complement strand
GTACGCCGTGTAACCGTAAGCGCTCGTCACCGGATGATAGCCTTCGGGCACGAGAACGGCGTCATGTTCCTGCGCCATCATCACGCCGTCGATGCTGCGATCATCGTTGTACACACGCTGATAGGCATAGCCCTTGGGCTTATCGAACTTGTAGAAGTAGATTTCTTCGAGGTCGGCCTCGAGCAGCGTACCGTCGGCGTCCTCGCGGTGAACGTCGTGCTTGTGACCGGGATAGCTCGACCAGTTTCCGCCGGGAGTGTAGACCTCAACCGCGACGATGCGATCACACGGGAAACCGGGCGGCAGAATGCTGTTGATCTGGCGTGAAGCGTTCAGCCCGCCGCGAAGCTCAATCGCTGCTGTCTCTGGCGTGACCAGTTTGGCCGGAAAATCGCGCTCAGTAGCGACCCAACACGTCGCCACTTCGAAGCCATCAGTCAGCGCTTCAATCTCGAAGTCGGTGTTGCGCGACAGATACAGCGCATACGGCATCCCGCTGAACACGTTCAGACGTCGCCCCACGCGCTCGAAATCACCCGCGCTGGTACGGATTTTGCACACGCCGCCGAGAATGACGTGCGCGTATTCAGAATCACCTGTGCTGCCGCTGTAAGTTTGACCGCTGTTCAAGCGGCGAGCCGCCATGTTGAGATATTCCCAACCGGCTTGCGCGGCGGACACTTCGGCAAAAACGCCCGTTTCGCCCTTATCCTGCGAGCGAACGAGCATCGTTTCGGCTGTGTAGCGCATAAGGTTCTCCAAAAAGTGCTGAGTTCTGAGTTCCAAGTTCTGAGTGAGAAGTATAAAGTGAAAAGTAGAAAGGGCAAAACATGGCCGCACGGATTGGCTTGACCGCGACTTTTCAGCCCCATTAGTGGGCTTGGCTTTGTTTAGCAAGGGGTTCAAACCCCTTACGGGGACAAGATGAGCTAACTCTCTGCGCCTAAATACCGCATCTCCAACGGCGTTTCGCTCACGCCATCGCCCTGTTTTTCGACGAAGTAGCCCTTCGTGTTCGGACGAGACGACACGCACTCGACCAGCGCACCATCCACGAAATGACCCGCCGCGCAGTCGTCAAACGCATAGCCCGCCATCAGCTCGCCGCTGCCGACCCGCGCCTGAAACGCCGGACGCCGACCCGGTTCGCCGTCATAATGCGGGGTGGCGCTGAACGGCAGATAGCCCAAACACGGCAGCGCGATAAGCTGACCAAAAATCGAATCCGTCAGCCCTTGCGTGAACCAGCAAATCGCGCCCGCGCTGATTCCGGCGAGCAGCGTGCCGTTCTCGTTAAGCTGCTTCAAGGTCACGTCGAGACCCCATTCACGCCACAGCGCCAACATACTCTTGGTATTGCCGCCGCCGACGTAGATGATATCCTGTTCGCCCAAAAAGCCCGCGATGTCCGCCGTGTGTGGCTTGAACAGCGATAAGTGCGAAGCCGAACAGCCAAGCCGATTGAATGCGCGGTAGAAGTTCACCGTGTATTCGAGACTCTCGCTGCTTGCCTGCGCCAGAAAGCACACTTTTGGCGCAGCTTTGCCGCTCTGCTGAATAACGTACTGATCGAGCGCGGGATTATCAGGCTCCATCGAGAAGCCGCCACCACCCATTGCGATAATGTGTCCCATTATTTGCCTTTAGCTTTTAGCCGACAGCGATTAGCTCTAAAAAACTATATTCCCCTGCATCCCTGCGTTAAGCTTTTAGTGATGTTCGAGTTCAATCGCGTATACATCCTTCGCCAAGTTCTCCATGCATTCGCGGCTGGCGAAAAGCGCCTCTGTATTCGTCCCTATGCTGCCTAACACGCCGTTGAGCCTGTCCGCGAAATTCTCAGGATGCAGCGGGAAAGTTTCTATCGCCTTGACCGCGCCCTTCTCGTTGATATAGTAGCGCTCATTCAGCGCGAACAACGCTTGCACCAGCACCGCCGCGCAGTGATTGAGACTGCCGCAAACGTGAAATACATCGCCACGAGCTGCCGCTTTGATCGTGGTTTGCAGCGCGAAATTAGCTTGCCACAGATTATGCGTGATCGCCGCTTTCAACGCTGGCGGATAGGGAACGGTCAGGGCTTTGAGCTTCGCCAGCGTATCGTCGCGCTCGAACAACGGCTGGCAGTAGAATACCTCGCCCATGTACATATGATTGTGGAAACCGTGCGGGTGTCCCGGCTGAACGTCAACCGTGATACGTCCGGCGCGGCAATCCTCGATGACACGCTCAACCTTATCCAGATCACGGTACAGCCAATCGACGCGCTGCTCGCCAACATCCAGCCACGCGCCGCCGTTGATCCACGGCCCCCAACCGCCGAAACTCGTCGCGCCCATTTGATGCGAGTTATCCAATTCCGCCGATAATTCGCGCAGCGCTTCTATCGACGGCAGGTTTTCGGGGCGATAGTAAATGCCGAGATCGATGTCTGAATCGGCTGACGCATCACCCCGCGCCCGTGAGCCGCCAAGCACGACAGCCACAACGCCCTCAATCTCACCAAGCCGATCAGCGATTTGCTGCGCGAGTTCCATAGCCTTGTCCATGATGCATCCTTCGTAGGGGTAGACCTATGTGTC
>JACMMD010000779.1 GCA_014379235.1 Anaerolineae bacterium | reverse complement strand
TGCTTGTACGCAGGACTACACACAGCCGAACTGCAATGTGCCTATCACTGAGGGAACGATCATCGCGCAGGAAGGGAACACAGGTTACTCGTCGAACCCACATCTGCACGTCGAGTTCGGGCAGGGCTACGGGCTGGCGTTGTATCCCGACCTTGCCGACGACGATGGCGATGGAGATCGCAGCGAACCCGTGCCGACGGCCTTTGTTTATGCTGAACAGAACGTCGGGTTTCGCGGCTATGAACCCGACGATGTGGCGGCGTGGCCTTATGGCACAGTCGAACAGGCCAGCCACGACGCGCCTTTGCCTGTCGGCGCGAACCTCGTTCGCAACGGCGATTTCAGCGCTGGAACAGACGCTTGGATGCCATCGGGTCAGCTCAGTTGGGAAGCCCGCGACGGTGTGCTGTACTTCCTGCGCTTGAACTCTACCGAGCAAGACTGGGGATCGTTCTATCAAAATCTCGGTTATGGCGCGGCGGCACATACGCCGTTCGAGATCACGCTGCAATTGGGCAATACCAGCGCCTTCCAGAAGTACATCGCTGTGTCGCTGAGAAATTCGGCAGGGCAGCAGTACGGCTCGGTGCGCTGTGCGTTTTACGTTCCGGCGGGCGCGCCTTTGCAGCCGTATACCATTCGCGGAGTGATACCGGGAACGTGGGCCAACCTGCGCCTTGAAATCGCCATTGACCCGCCGGACAGCGCTCCCGCTGCCGTTGTCGATGACATCAGCGTTCAGCATCGCCCCGATTTGATTTTGACCGAAACGGAATGCAGCGAACCACAATAAGTCGCACAGTAGGGGCATAGTGCGCCATGCCCCTACACAACCTTTGTTTGTAGGGGCGCTTCGTGAAGCGCCCCTACGACGCTTCACAAAATCAAGCCTGAAGCGTTTCAAGACAATCTTTCAGCGTTTCCAAAAAGGTCGCGCTCTGCGCCCCGTCGATGGCCCGATGATCGACGCCAAGCGTGAATATCGCCGTCGGGCGGATTTCCAACTTATCGCCAACCACATGCGGGCGCGGCTTGATACTGCCTACCGACAAGATCGCCAGTTCGGGCGGGTTGATAATCGCCGTGAAGCTGTCGATATTGCCCGGCCCCAGATTAGACAGCGTAAACGTCGCGCCGCTTAACGCCGCAGCAGGCAGCTTCCCTTCCCGCGCTGTTTTCACCAGCCGCACACGCGCGGCGGTGATGTCCGCCAGCGAGCGACGGTGCATATCGCTCAGTACCGGGATCATCAGCCCACGTTCCGCCTGCACCACCAGTCCTAAGAAAATCTCAGGCAGCATCACCGGAGCATCATTCAGCCAGTGACCGTTCAGAATCGGATTCTGCCGCAGCGAAAGCGCGATGGACAGCGCGATGTAATCGGTGTAAGTGGTGAGAACGGGTGCGCGCTGCTTCAATTCCATGACGTGCGACATGTCGATGGTGATAGTGGTGTAGAAATGTGGGATGGTCTGCCACGATTGGGACACCCGTTCGGCTTTGGCCTGCGCGGCGCGGCTTGTTCCAGCGCTAGAAGCCAGCGCCTGTTCGATCACACGCAGCACATCTTCTTCAAGGATGCGCCCGCCGGGGCCGCTGCCTGTGACGTGCGTCACATCGATGCCCTTTTCTTGGGCCAGTCGGGCAGCGCGTGGAGAGATTGGCATTTCGCCGCGTGTGGCCCGCGCAAGAATGGGACGCGCTTGTTTCTGTATCGGCTGAGTTGGAATCTCGTCCGGGCCGCCAGCAGAGACACGCTTTGGCGCAGCGCGCTCTCCCGGAGCGGCGCGATCTGTGCGATAAAACGGATCGAAGTCGGGCAGGGCTTCGTCCGACGCGCTCACCAGCGCCACGACGGTCAGCGGCGGAATCGGCGTATTCTCAGCGATCAAAATCCGCCGCAGCACACCATCCGCGCTGGCTTCGATCTCCGCTGTCGCTTTGTCGGTCTCGATTTCGCAGAGCGCTTCGCCCTGCTGCACATCGTCCCCTTCGCGCTTTAGCCAGCGAACCAGCGTGACTTCGGTGGTGGTCTGGTCAAGAATCGGCACGACAATTTCGTGGATCATCGTAGTGTTTTCCGTCCTAGCTTGTGCATTTGCCGCGCCTCTTAAACGCGATAACGTTCGATGATTTCCTCATTCAGTTGGATGCCAAGCCCCGGCCCTGTCGGCAGTTCCATGTAGCCATCTTTGATGCGCGGCTGCTCGATGGGCAGATCGAACCACATCGGGTCACGCTCGTAGCTGGGGAAGATTTCGACAAAGAGCGCGTTGGGCACCGAGGCCAGCAGATGCAGTGCGACCTGTGGTTCTTCATGATGTGCCATATTAACATGGAACAGCCCGGCCATATGCGCGATGCGCCGCCATTCGGTGACGCCGGCCATAACCGTCGCATCGACGTTGATAATATCAACCGCTCCATGCGTGATAAGGTCGCGGCATCCGAAAGACGTGATCTCGCCCTGTCCGGCGTTGATGGGAATCGACGTATGATCGCGCACCATCTTCAACCCGTCGAGTTGATCGTACCAGCGCACCGGTTCTTCCATCCAACTGATGTTCAAAGGCTCGACGCCCTTACAGAACTGGATGGCTTCCTGCGGTGTCCACGCCTGATTGGCGTCGCAAGTAATCACGAAGTCGTCGCCGACCACTTCGCGCACACGGGTCACACGGGCGATGTCTTCTTTGACACTTACTTTCCCGACCTTGAACTTGACGCCCGCCAGACCGATCTCGCGGTAATGCAGCATCTCGTCGTTGAGCTGATCTTGCCCCTTGCCGGCCTTGTAGTAGCCGCCGATGGCGATGATCGGCACACGGTCACGATAGCCGCCGAGCAGCTTATACAGCGGCACATTGTAGATTTTGCCGAGCAAATCCCACAGCGCGTTATCCACCGCCGCGATGGCCTGCGTCAAAATGCCGCGATTACGCATGTCGAGCTGGTGTAGGCCGCGATTGCCGAGATCGATCTTGGAGAAGAACATCTTCGACCATAAATCCTCGATCATGCGCGGGTCTTGTCCGATCAGCATGGGGATGAAGTGGTCACGGATGAGTGCGACGATCTCGTTTTGCGTCATGTCCTCGTCGCCACCGAACGCCTCGCCCATGAAGCCTTCGTCGGTGTGAACCCGCGTCACCAG
>JACMMD010000778.1 GCA_014379235.1 Anaerolineae bacterium | reverse complement strand
TCTGCCTTCACGCCGAACTCCCGGTGGACATCGCCGTTTTCGCCGCTCTGATTTGCTGCAATATGCCGAAACGCAGGGCGAATTTCAACCTGTCGAAGTGCAGATCATCATCCAGAACGCGCTCGGACAAACGCGCATGGACATTGGCAGCGGCAACCTGAGCGAAATTCCTTGGTATGAAGCCATGAGCGAAGCCAGTCGCAATCTACTGCGGCAGCAGGGGCGGCGCGTGCTTGATGAACTGCGCCAATATGTGGCCGCCGGAGCGCCCGACGAACGCCTCGCCGTAGCGATCACGCTTGGCAAGGATTACGCGGCATCTCTCAGCAGCGATGGTTTGACCCTGCCCCAAGCCATGCGCGGCTTCTTTTACTTCAGTGATTTTGTGACCAACGCCATCCTCACATGGTCGGAGATCACGCCGCGCAGCGCCGCCGAATGGGGCAATTTGCTGCGACAGGTCAACACCTTCATCAATACGATGCTGCTGTCGATTGCCGAATTTTACGAGGAAGAATAGCCTGTGCCCGCCACCGATCTCGCGGCATGGGTCGCTTTCAGCCTGACGGAGCGCATCGGCAGCAAGACCCTGCGCTCAATCATCAAACACTTCGACGGCGATCTACGCGCAGCACTGGCAGCGGACAGCCAAACGTTGCAGCAGATACGCGGCATCGGCCCTAAAACTTCCGCATCCATCCAAGCCATCGACCTCGACGGGATCGAGCGTGAAATCCCGCGCTGGCAGTCCGCAGGCGTTTCGTTCATCACCCTCAACGACGACAATTACCCGGCTCGACTGCGCTCCATCGACGACCCGCCGCCGACTCTGTTCGTTCGTGGCAGTTTGCAGGCAGCAGCGGCCAGCAGTCGAAAGTGTGTGGCCATCGTCGGCACACGTCAGCCGACATCGGAATCGCTCGGCGCGGCGCGGCGGTTGGGCATGGAATTGGCCGAACGTGACGTGACCATCGTCAGCGGTTTGGCATTGGGCATTGATACAGCGGGGCATATGGGCGCGCTCGACGCAGGCGGGCAAACACTGGCGGTACTCGGCGGCGGTGTGCTGAATGTCTATCCGCAGGTGAACGCGCTGTTGGCACGAACCATCGTCGGACGCGAGGCCGGCGCGCTGCTGTGCGAGGTTCATCCAAAAGCGTCGGCATCTGCGGCCAATCTGGTAGCGCGCAACCGCCTCATCAGCGGGCTTGCTGATGCAGTGATCGTGGTCGAAACCGAGTCCGACGGCGGCGCGATGTACGCGGCCAAACGGGCGCTCGAACAGGGCCGCCGCGTCTATGCGCTGGATAACGCCGCTACGGGCAATCGGGAATTGCTCGAAGCGGGTATCACTGTGCTGAATGGGAACTTACAGGAGTCGCTGCTGCATTTTCTAGCATCTCAATCCGAAAATCTGTGATTTCGACCATATCTCCAAAATCAAAATCGATCTCGCTGAGTCGTGTGGGGAAGCCATAATACGGCTCGTATTCCACCCAACACAAAAAGGGGGTATACGTGCAGTTACGCGCCTTGTCAAATAACCGCTCAATCGTAGGTGTATCACGGTCTGGCGGGGTTATTACCCGGCCAGCGCTCACAAATTCTCTTTGCCCTCCGGGGAAAACCCCCGCGGAAGTACCAAACCCTACCTCTACGGAATAGTCTGTGATCCCTGCCCGTGTCCATTTATCATAATGCCAACCAATAGAAAGATGCCCAATGCCTACACTTAACCAATAAACGATACAACAGGCCCCAACTAGCGCGAGACACCCTCGCAAGCATCCCGGCATTGGGCGCTTAAAATCATCGTCGTTATTATATCCCTGCATCCCTGCCCCTCCATGACCCCGCGTTAAGCCATCCTCTCTGATTTGGCGGCTGCCAGTTCCGCCTCGATTTCTTCCAGCGTTAAACTTCCTTGCAATTGAACCATCGCTTCACGCAGCCGTACCGCCGATTGAGCGCGTATCAGTTCGGTTTCGACCATCGCAGCGAAGTTATTGTCATCCAGTGCTAGTCCAGCTTCCTGCGCCCGTTCGACCAATTCTTCCGGCAGTTTAATCGTTATCTCGATAGCGCTCATCGGTTTCGCCTTTGCCTCGTTTAACTATCGAAATCATATCATAAATACAGTCTGCATCCTTGCCCCGCTACGACCCTGCGTAAGTCTTTTCTATCATTTCCACCCCGCGAGATACGCCGCCACTGCCTGCATGAACGCCGCGTCCAAGTCGCCGCCGCGCCGGAACTGGCCGTTCTGTTCCAGCGAGACGAAACCGTGTATCAGCGCCATCGCCCCACGCAGCGCCGCCAGCGAATTTGCCTCGCCCGATACTTCCGCGATGATCGCCTGTAATGGCAGCGCCAGTCGTTCGAGCGCTTCGGCATCCGGCTGAATTTCGGGTATCGTATTGGTGAACGCGAGATCATACGTCGCCGGGAAACTGTGCGCGAACGCTCGATAGGCCCGCGCAATCGCCAGCATTCGCGCCGTCGGGTCGTCACCTGCTTGTGTGGCGGCCTCTTGCAGCGCGGCGACCAACTGCTCGTTAAGGACGATATTCACAGCGCGCAGCAGATCGGTTTTGCTAGCGAAATAGCGATACAGCGACGGCGCTTTGATACCCAACGCCGCTGCCAGCTTGCCGAGCGAAAGCGCCGCCACGCCTTCTAGCTCGATCATCTCTCGCGCCTTGAGGACAATTCGTTCGTGATCGACTTGTGCCGGATAGGGCATTATCTGTTTCTCCAATACAAATCGGGCGACTCAGGCAAACTTCGTTTGCTCGTCGCCCCTACAAATACACTTTTGCGGATACTACACACGCTGCAAGTGCGTCGCTTTGAACTCCGTCGCGTACTTG
>JACMMD010000777.1 GCA_014379235.1 Anaerolineae bacterium | reverse complement strand
CGATGGCGCGTTCGGTGGTAGCGTCTACGCCCTGAAACGTCTCGTCCATGAAATAGATTTGCGCGTCCTGCACCAGCGCCCGCGCTAAGAAAACGCGCTGCTGCTGCCCGCCGGAAAGCTGGCTGATCTGCCGCTCTGCGTAATCTTCCATGCTGACTTTGGTGAGCGCCTGCATGGCCTGTTCACGTTCGGATTGGCCGGGGCGCTTGAACCAGCCGAGATGACCGTAGCGGCCCATCATCACCACGTCGAGCGCGTTGGTCGGGAAGTCCCAATCGACACTGCCGCGCTGTGGCACGTAGCCAACGAGATGGCGCTGCTGTTTGAAGGGTTTGCCGTAGATGCTCACCTGTCCGGCGGATGGCTCGATCAGGCCGATGATGGTCTTGATGAGCGTCGATTTGCCCGCGCCGTTGGGGCCGACGATGGCCATGAGCGTGCCTATGGGCACTTGCAGGTCAACGTCCCATAAAACGGGTTCTTCGCGGTAGGCGACGGTCAAATCTTCTACCAGAATCGGCAGGTGTGCGGGGTCTGGATGGTTGTGCGCGTGATTGTTGTTCATGATAGGGCCTCTGGTGTAACTTCGGGCGCGGCTTCACCTGTCAGCGCCGTGACGATGGTATCGACGTTGTGCTTAATCATACCGATGTACGTGCCGCCTTCTGTGCCGGGTTCGCCCATCGCATCCGAAAAGAGTGAGCCGCCGATAGCGATCTCGTGGCCTTGATCTTCCGCGCCTGCGACAATCGCCTCAACGATGTCCGGCGGGACGCTGCTCTCGACGAAGATGGCCGGGATTTGACGCTCTACGAGGATGTCAATCGTGCGGCGGATGTCCTCGACTCCGGCTTCGGATTCGGTGCTGATGCCCTGCGGCGCGAATACGTCCATGCCGTAAGCCTCACCGAAGTAGAAGAATGCGTCGTGCGCGGTGACGAGCACACGCTGCTCCGCCGGAATGCGATTGATTTGCTGGTGGGCGTAGTCATTGAGTTCGTCAAGCTGCGTCAGGTAGGCGTCGGCGTTGGCGATATAGGTATCGGCATTGGCGGAATCATAGGCGACGTAGGTGTCGCGGATACGTTGGGCCACGTAACGCCAGCGATGCGCGTCCATCCAGATATGCGGATCGGGCGCGTCGTAGTTAAGCGACTTGCGTACCATGTCGTCAGGCAGTGCATCACCTACAGGAACGGCGTTGATTTGTTCGAGAATTTCGACCATGCGTGCTTCGAGATGCAGACCGTTGTAGAAAATGATGTTGCTGTTCAAAAACGCTTCGACATCAGACTCGGTGGCGCGGTACAAGTGCGGATCTACGCCGGGCCCCATGAGTGTGGTCACGGTTACGAGATCGCCGCCGATGTTCTGCGCCACGTCGCCAATCATGCCCGTTGTGGCGACAATGCTGATGAGCGTAGTTTGTGCCAGTGTCGTGCTGAATGACAGCGCGAAAATCGCAATCAGGGCTGCGATGACTAAATACGGGAAACGCTTCATGCAGATACTTCCTGTTATGCCGCTGTCTGGATACTTTTATACAGCACTCCAAACAAATTTAGATTAGACTAAATAATAATTGGGAATGTGGAATTTGTCAACAGGGAAAGGGAAAAACCTGACACAGAGGTAAAGAGGGATGAGAGGCACGGAGAAAATAAAAAGCGTATCACAAGGGTACAAAGGGACAAGGGAAAGATAGAAGTTATTGGATACAGGAAAGGGCGATCCATGATTATGTGCATGAGGTCTTTCACCGTTTGAGTGGGTCGCTCCTACACCGGAGGGTCAATGGAACGATGTTGCGATTGGGACAGCGTCGCCCTTACACAGATTCGTCTAGCTTGTGAGGACATCACGGCGCAGGACTTCGAGGGCTTGCAGCGTGAGGAAGTTTCGCATGGTGAGACCGAAGGCGTTTTCTTCGCCGTTGAGGTTGATGTAGCCATCGCCACGGCTGGATAAATGAAAGTGATCGTCGTCATCGACGCCGTGACCCGGCAGCGGTTGGGTGGCTTGCCACAGATCAATGAGCGGGATTTGCTCTTCTGCGGCAATGCGGCGAATCGCGTCATTGAACTGAAGCGACTTATCCCACAGAAATTCGGGTGTACTGGGGAAGGTGTTCAGCACAGGGATGATGCCGCGTGAGATGGTCTCGTCGACGATCATGTTCATAGCCCATGCGAACTCATCGACTTCGATGAACTGCATATCCACCGAGCCGAGCAGGATGATCGAGATGCTTGGCTGCGTCAAGCGATACTCGCAGGCGATGGGGCTTTTGTTGGGCTGGCAGAGGTTGTGGTTGGCTTCGGCGGCGGACAGTACGGCGGGCGCGGTATATGAGCCGCGTGCCGCTAAACTCGGATTGACCCACGAATTGGCCACGCCGGAGCGCGGCGACAGCGAAAAGTAGCTGATGGTCTCGCTGAGGTAGGTATAAGGGCCGAGTTCGTGAGCGCGAACGTCGGCATAGCTGATGAGAAAGGGCTGCGCGTCGGTGAGGCTGTCGCCAACTTTGGTGAAGACGTTGGCGCGGTTGCCGCGACTCTGACCGTCCGCGAATATCTGGCGTGTCCTGTCGGTGATACGCAGGCCGGGAACGGTAATCCATGTGATGGGCAGCACATTGAGGTTTTCGCGCGAGGTAACGTAGGTGGACGATACCCAACCCTGTAGTCCATCGAAGGTGCGGACTTCATACCACTGATTGTCCGATGTGCGACCCGCCAACAAGAGTTCTGTGCTGGGGTCGAGCGTGGTCAGCGGCGGGTTGTAGTCAGTGCCGGGGCCGGAGCGCAGATTTACACCGTCCTCGCCGCTGACGACGGCGTTGCCCATCGGCGTTGGTGTGAGGGTGGCAGTGGGGGTGACAGTAGACGTAAAGGTGGCGGTGGGCGTCTGCGATAGGGTAGGGGTGAAGGTCACGCTTGGTAGATCGGTTGGTGTCCACGTTGGCGGAAGGGTAGCGCGGTCTTCTGCCTGCGCGACTTGAAGAGGCGGATCGGTGACGATGGCGATTTGGATGGGTGTTGGTGTGGGCGTGTCAAGCGAAATCGGCAGCGGTGTTAGGTTCGACTCGACGCTTGGCAGAACCATCACCGTCGGCAGCAGTCCGGCGGCTGGAGAGGGGCCGCAAGCGCCGAGCGTCACTGTTGCCAACAGCATGACGAGGCCGCTAATCGTGTAGGTGATGCGATTGGATATAGGTTGGTGTCGCAAGAAAAAGGTGTATTTCTTCTCAAATGGGTTAGCAATCAGCCTAATATTACCGCAATTGGGACGAATGGAAACAAAAGTTGTCAGCTTGTCAGCGCGCCGAGTACGGCGTTTCAGCAAAAGGCAAAGGCTTACCGCAGGGGTGCAGGGAAATCAAAAGCTTATGACAATGGAGCCTGCGGTCTGTATTTGTACAGGCGACCCATGATTGGTACGCATGACATCGTTGACGGTTTGAGCGGGTCGCCCCTACAGGATTTTGAATTGTTTACCGAAGGTTACTTTTGGCGCTTAGCTTGGGAACGCGGCGCGGCGCGGCGGTGTATAACCAGTGTGAGCGGAACTTTTCGAAAAGGCTCGCGGCGAAAGTGTTCAGGTAGTGGAATCAGACGTTATCCGCCGTGCGCGTCAGCATGACGAAACGGCATGGGAAACCCTCGTGGCGCAGCATCAGGAGGCTGTGTTTCGTTTGGCCTACCTATTGCTCGGCAGCGCGGCGGACGCAGATGATGTAGCGCAAGAGGCGTTTGTGCGGGCTTTTCGCTTTCTGGATGGCTTTGACACTGAGCGCCCTTTACGGCCATGGCTGCTGCGAATCACGGCGAACCTTGCGCGCAATCGTCGGCGTTCAGTGGGGCGCTACATGGCTCATCTGCGGCGACTCGTCTGGGCTGAACCAGAGCGCGTGATCGACCCCGAAGGTCAGACAGCACGCAACGCCGACTCGCAGGCATTATGGGAAGCGGTGCGCCGCTTGGATACGAACGATCAAGAGGTGATTTATCTACGCTACTTTATGGAACTATCGGTAGAGGAGACCGCCGACGTGTTGAAGATTGCATCGGGAACGGTCAAATCGCGGCTGCATCGGGCGCTCAATCGGCTGCGGGCAGTGGTGGAGCAAGACTTCCCTATATTGCAGCGAGAGAGCGCGCTCAATGATTAGGCCGACGATGAATGAGGCGGAGTGGGAAGCCCGCGTTCAGCAGGTAGCGCGAGAGTTCGCTTATCCGCCAACGCCGGATATTGTGCGGGCGGTTGGCCAGCGTGTGAAGCCGATCCCTACGCCGCGTCATCCGCGATTGGCATGGGCCGTTCTGGTCGCGCTGGTGATTTTCAGCGCGGCGCTGATCGTACCAGATGTGCGCGCTGCGGTGCTTGAAGTGCTGCGTATCGGCGCGATCAGTATTTTCGGGACTGAGCCGTCATCGACACCGACGCTGACCGCAAGAGCATCCACCAGTGAGCCTCGACCTACCGAGCCGCTGCCGCCTATCATGACTTCGGCGCTGGATTTACCCGGCGAAACCACACTCGACGATGCACGGGCGCAGTTGAATTTCCCGCTGCTGCCAACCTATCCGGCGGATTTGGGGCAGCCTGAGCGCGTGTTCGTGCAGGATTTGGGCGGTGAGATTGTGACGCTGGTGTGGCTTGAAACGGGCAGCGACAGCGAGACGCGCCTCGTGCTGCAAATATTGGATCGCGGCGTGTCGGGCATTAAGCTGCACTCGGTTGCAACTAGTATCACGACAGACGTGAACGGGGAGCGTGCGATATGGCTGACCGAGCCGCACATGTTGGAGTTCTTTGAAGATGGTAACGATGCGGAAGAATTCCGGCGGCGCGTGGAACAGAATGTGCTGGTGTGGGAAGTGCGCGGGGTAACGTACCGGCTGGAGAGCGATCTGTCGCTGGCAGAGGCGATACGGGTGGCGGAGTCTTTAACTCCTCCCTGAAGGCCGCAAGCGGAGAACTCCTCCCTGCAAGCGGAGAGGGACTTGAAGATTTCATATCCCGCAAGCAGAGAGAGACTTGAAATGCGGGACTTGGAACGCGCAATTAGGCGACGGTGTATTTAGTACAGAACTTTCAATAATGGACACTGTTACCTAAGGAGACATCAAATGCGCGTTTCAAGAATATTAGTGGTCGGGCTGTTGAGTGTGCTGGCTGTTTTCGGCGTGGCGCAGGCGAAGTTCTTCCCGTATGTCGAACCCGTCGATGCTGATTGGGGGGGACTAGATGAGCCACAAGTGATCTCTAACGCGGGAATGTTCGCGGGAGTGTACGGACGATTGGATGTGGCCGATGATATTGACGTACTGAATTTTGAGTTTGAACGGGCGGTTGCGAACTGGACAATCCGCCCGATCGTGCCCGTTTGCGGCGAGGATTTCGAGGGGTTCTATCCATCGGTGGCGGTGATCGGGCCGGG